>NZ_RZOI01000024.1:0-20788 GCF_004022645.1 Mesorhizobium sp. M4A.F.Ca.ET.020.02.1.1
GAGACAGACATTGAGCATGACGATGTGCTTGCCGTTCTTCATCACTTCGAGGGCGAACAGCGTGCCGATGTTGGGGTTGCCGGTGGCGTCGATGATGACGTCGATGCGGCCGGCGGCGGCAAGCGCATGCAAATCCTCGGTGACGGCGATCTTGCCGGCCTCGATGGCGCGGTCGATGGCCGCGGCGTTGGGCGCCTGGACGATGTCAGCGCGGTCATGGCCGGCAAGCAGAGCGGCGTCGATCGCCGCCTGCGGCCGGACCTCGGAAATGGCGCCGATGCGCATGCCCGGCATCAGCGCGACCTGGACGACGATGTCCGTCCCCATCTGCCCGGCGCCGGCCAGGCCGATGGTGATCGGCCCGTGCTTTTCAGCGCGCTGCAGGAGCTCCGCTGCGAATTGCGGATGGGACATGTCGCTTCCTCCGGTCCTTGGCGCGCCGCTGCGCCGAAATGATCTTTTGAACATTCCTATTTCTATTTGAAAAATATTTCAACCGACATTTCGGCGTTGCCGGGGGGAATCAATTCGCTGTCGACGGGTCCTCGCCCTCTGTCCTGCCGGACATCTCCCCACAAGGGGGGAGATCAGCCGTCGCTGCGCCTTCGCTAATGCTCAACCTTGCAGGACTGAGCGGGGCGCCCAAGCTGCCAATCTCCCCCCAAGGGGGAGATGTCCGGCAGGACAGAGGGGGCGCGAAGGATCGAGGCGGTGATTGTTTCATCCCGCTACGTTGCTTCGCCCGCGACGGATGACGCAAGATTCGCCGCTCAGAAATACCCGTCGGACGCCGCTGTAGCCTCTTTCGGGATTTCGACGCCGTCGACCAGGATCTTGTCGACCAGTTCGTGGTGGAAGCAGACCAGCCCCTTGATGCGTTCGGCCTCGTGCACCGGCTCGGGATAGTACCAGACGAGGTTCTCGTGCCGCCTGGTGCTGGTCGTCACATGGTAATAGTTGGAGATGCCCTTGTAGGGGCAGCGCGAGATGTAGCGGCTGGGCGCAAACATATCGAGCCTGCTGTCCGAGATCGGCAGATAGTGGCGCACCGGATGGCCGGTCTCGAACAGGAACACGCCGCGCCGTGAATCGGCCACCTGCTCACCGTCGAGGATGATGCGGGTGCGGTCGTTGATCGACTGCACCCCGGTCCAGAAGGGCAGGCAGGCTTGCTCGGCGCCTGCGATGTCGAAGGCGTCGCGGCCAACGAGGCGTGGCGCAAGCACATCGTTGACGACGGCGGCCGCCGCCAGGCGTCGGCGCCTCGCCGAGGCCGACGAGACCATCCTCGGTCTCGACCTCGACGATGGTCGGCGAGAAGCCGTCGAGCTCGCCGAATACCCACTGATAGGGCGCTTCCAGCCGCAGGTTGATCGGCGTTGCCGATATGCGGCGGATATTCATCTTCAGCCGCCGATCTCGAAGAACGGTTTGCCGAGCAGATCCGGCACCACGTCGATGCCGAGGCCGGGCCCGTCGGGAATGCCCATGCGGCTTCCCGTGACCGGCGGCTTGTTCGAGGCGGTGCGCACCGTCACCCATTCGTGGAAGGCGATTGCGTGCAGGCGGCGCTCTTCCGGCGTCGACAGCGACAGATGCGCCATCGCAGTCGTATCGATCTCGGCGCCGCCGGTGTCCTCGACCGTGATCATGAAGCCAAGGTCGACGGCAACGTCGCGGATCTGACGCGTCCTGGTGACGCCGCCCAGTCGCGAGATCTTCAGCGTCAGCCCGTCGGCGGCACCCCTGCGGTGAATTTCCAGCATCTCCTCCAGCGAGGTGACGGATTCGTCCAGCACCATCGGCTTGTCGAGCATGCGGCGCACCGACATGTTCTCGTCGAGCGTCGTGCAGGGCTGCTCGAACGTGTAGTCGATGCCACGCGTGGCGTCGGCGAACTGGCGCGCCTGATAAGGCGTCCAGCCGGCGTTGGCGTCGCAGAAAATGACCGTGCCCTTCGGCACGGCGGCAGCGACCACCGTCACGCGCTCGATATCGTCGCGGACATTGCCGCCCACCTTGACCTGCAGCCGGTGGTAGCCCTCGGCGACGATGCGCCTGGCAAGCGCGGCCATTTGATCGAGCGTACCGTGCGGGACGACCCTGTAGAGTTCCGCCGTCTCGCTCTCGCGGCCGCCGAGCATGGTCACCAGCGGCACATCGGCGGCGCGCGCCGCGAGGTCCCAGCAGGCCATGTCGAGCGCCGACTTGATGTAGGGGTGGCCCTTGAACACCGTGTCCATCAGCCGGCCGATGCCGGCAAGGCCGCGCGGATCCTGGCCGATGAGATGAGGTGCGATTTCCGGCACGCCGGCGCGGGTGCCGGCCGGGAACGCGGCCGAGTAGAAATTGCCGAGCGGCGCCATCTCGCCCCAGCCGGTCACGCCGTTGTCGGACGTGATGGCGACGATCACCGCGTCGAAGCAATCGGCGACGCGCCCCTTCGACATGCGGTAGGGCCCGTCCACGAAGGGCTGCACGACATGGTAGGCTTTGATACTCTTGATCTTCACGTTGTCGTCCGTTGTCTGCGGGATTGGTCAGGCGCCCTTCGATGCGCGCTTTTCGAGGCCGCGCGCATAGGCGAGAAGCTCCTCGAAATCGAGGTCGATATGTTCGCGCGCATGGCGTTGGGCGGCGCGCATGTCGTTGCCTTTGAGCAGGCGCACATAGGTGTCATGCACATCCTCGGCGGGTACCGGCTCGGCGCGGGCCTGCTGGTGGAGGGCGAAATACATCTGCAGCCGGCTGGTCAGGCGCTGCCAGGTCTCGAGCAGTACGGAATTGTCGGCCCATTCGTAGATGAGGCCATGCAATTGCAGCGCAGTCTCGATCTGGCGCGTGGTGTCGAGCGCCCGCGTCGCCTGCTTCACTGCTTCGTGGCGGCGGTCGAGTTCGTGGAAGAAGCGCTGGTCGCGCAGCGGCCAGGTGCATTCGATGGCGAATTCGTCGAGCACCTTGTTGAGCGAATAGGCGTCGATGATGTCCTTGGCGGTGACATCGATGACGAAGGTGCCGGCGTAAGGAATGCTGTTCAGGATGCCTTCCTGGACCAATTCGCGCATCGCTTCGCGCAACGGCGCGCGGCTCACCCGCATCTGTTCGGAGATCCTGAGCTCGTTGAGCTTCTGTCCTGGTTCCAACTGGCCGGTCAGGATGGCGCGTCTGAGCAGCGCGACGATCTCTGCCCTCCGCGTCGTATCCGCGATCGGACTGAAATCCAGCTTCGCCATGCGCCTACTCCGGATGAGGGATTGCAAGACAAGCAGATTGTCGACAATCCAACAAGAGGGCAATTTACGAATTCCGGAATTTTGTCGATGGCTCAAGCCGCCCGGCCGTAGAAGCTGATCCGCTCTTCCTCGCTGAACATTGCGCCGGGCCGCTCGTAGTAGAGAACACCGCGATCATGCGCTGGCGCTCGCCCTCGACCGTGGTGACGCGGTGCGCGGTGTAACCCGAGCTGGGCGGAATGGTTCGGCGCCTCCGGCGGCAATCGCGCGCCGGATCCCTCGCATGGCCGCCGCGTCGGCCTGTCCAGCCTGGCGGTATCCTCCGCGAGGCTGGGGCTGGGAATTGCGCTTGGCCAGAAGATCATGGCCAGCGCCGATCTCGAAGCGGGTCGCCTGATCGCGCTATCGCCCGTCTCGGTGCGCCTCGGCCAGCCCTATTGCGCCTTCATGCTGCCGGCAAAAGGCCGAGCGCGCCGACATTGCCGGGCTGGTGGAACTTCTCAACAAAACGGCACCCTCGACGTGGGAGTCGAGGGCGCCGCGGGACCGGGACTGATGGGGGTTATCAGCTGGCCGGTTTCTGTTGCGGCAGCGGCGAGACCGGCATGCCGGGTCCGATCTTCTGCAGATTGCCGGTGATCACCTGGTCGCCCTCGGAAATGCCTGATGTCACGGATATCAGGTCGCCGTCGGTCGGCCCGAGCGAGACCAGCTTCTGGTCGACCGTGTTGCCCTTGCCGACGACATAGAGGTACTTGCCGAGCTGGCTGGACCCCAGCGCCACCTGCGGCACCATCAGCGTGTTCGGCTGCTCCTTCACGTGCAGCCGGACCCGCACATACTGGCCGGGCAGCAGCGAGAATTTCGCATTGCCGATCGTCGCCCGCGCCGTGATCGTGCCGGTCGAATGGTCGATCGTGTTGTCGATGAAGGTGAGCTCGCCCTTCTGGCTGGGCTCAGTCTCACCGGGCAGCAGAACATCGACGGCGATCGGGCCGGCTGCCTTCGCGGCTTCGATTTCGACGAGATCGGTCTCGCTCGGATTGAAGGTGACGTAGATCGGGTCGAGCTGCACCAGCGTGTTGAGCACCGTGCCGGCGACGCTGACCAGCGTGCCGACCGAGGCCTGGTTGCGGCCGATACGGCCCGGGAACGGCGCCTTGATCTCCGAATAGCCGAGGTTGAGCTGGGCGGTGCGCAGCGCGGCCCTGTCGACTGCAAGCGCTGCCTCGGCCGCGCGCAGGGTGCTCGTACGCTGGTCGAAACTGTCCTTGGCGAGATAGCCGCTCTTGGCGAGTTCCGTGCCGCGGCCGAGATTGGACCGCGCATAGTCGAGCGTCGCCGTGTCGCGCTCGATCTCGGCCTTCGCCTGGTCGAGTGCCGCCTGATAGTCCTCGGGCGCGATCCGGTAGAGCAGGTCGCCCTGCTTGACGTCGCTGCCGTCGGCGGCAGCCTGCTCCTGCAGGTAGCCCGGCACGCGGGCCTGCAGGGTGATGCTGCGGATCGGTTCGACCCGCGCGGCATAGTCGAGATAGATCGGCAGCGTCCTCTTCACCACGTTCACCACCGGCACCGGCATCACGAACGCCGCCGGAGCCGGCGCTGCCCCTGCCGTGCCGGCATTGAGGCTGAGACTGCCCATGTCGAGCAGATGGACGCTGGCCATCGAGATGGCACCGAGCGCCACGGCCGTTCCCAAAGCGATTTTCCATTTACGCATTTTGGTCTCCAATCGTTTTCCGCCGCCTGCGCGAGCTATTCAGCCGCCTGGGCGAGCGGCTGAAGCGCCGGCTCGGCGGTCGGTTCAATATCCTGATGGTGCGGAGCGGGCTCTCTGTCCTCGCCTCGCTCGCGCAGCTTTTCAATCACCGCGTAGAACACCGGCACGAACACCAGCGACAGCACCGTCGCCGCCACCATGCCGCCGAAGACGGTGGTGCCGATCGACTGCCGGCTGGCAGCACCTGCACCCGTCGCGAACATCAGCGGCAGGACGCCGAGGATGAAGGCGAACGCCGTCATCAGGATCGGCCTCAGCCTCAGCCGCGCGGCCTCCATCGCCGCTTCGACAATGCTCAAACCTTCCTCGCGCCGTCGTCTTGCGAATTCGACGATCAGGATGGCGTTCTTCGCCGCCAGGCCGATCAGCATGACGAAGCCGATCTGCGAGTAGACGTCGATCTGCATGCCGCGCAGCAGGAGCACCAGGAAGGCGCCGAACAGGGCGAGCGGCACGGCGAGCAACACCATGAAGGGCATCGCCCAGCTTTCGTATTGCGCCGCCAGGATCAGGAAGACGAACACCATGGCAAGCCCGAACACGATCGAGGCGATCGAGCCGGCCTTGAGCTCCTGGAAGGTGATGCCGGTCCACTCATAGCCGAAGTCCCTGGGCAGCACCGTCGCCGCCGCCCGCTCCATCGCCGCCACCGCCTGTCCGGACGAGAAGCCGGGAGCGGCACCGCCATTGATCAGGGCCGATGCATTGTTGTTGTAGTGCGGCACCGTCTCGGGGCCGACAATCGGCACCAGCCTGCCCAGCGTGCTCAGCGGCACCATGCCGCCCGCAGCGTTGCGCACATAGAGCCGCGAGATGTCGGTGGCATCGGCGCGCGCATCCTTGTCGGCCTGGATCGTCACCCGGAAGGTGCGGCCGAACAGGTTGAAGTCGTTGACGTAGAGCGAGCCGAGATAGATCTGCAGTGTGTTGAACACATCGGGCAGGCTGAGCCCCAGAAGTTTCGCCTTGCTGCGGTCGAGGTCGTAGTTGAACTGCGGTGTCGACGTCGAGAAGGACGAGAACAGCTGCTGCGGATTGAGTTCCGGCTGCTTGCGCGCCTCGGCGATCAGCGCCTGCGTGACATCGTTGAGCGCAGCACTGCCACGACCGGAGAGATCCTCGACCTGGAACTCGAAGCCGCCGGTGGTGCCGAGGCCCGGGATCGAAGGCGGATCAAAGGAGAGCGCGAAGGCCTCCGGTATCTGCAGCAGCTTGTTGCGCACCTCAGCGACCAGCTTCGAGGCATTCTGGTCGGGTCCACGCTCGTCCCAAGGCTTCAGGATCGCGAACTCCACCGCCGAGTTCGACTGCGCGGCGCTGGTCAGGAAGTTCAGGCCGCTGATCGAGCCGACAATGTCGACGCCGGGTGTGCTCTGCAGGATGTCGCGCGCCTTCTCGGCCACCGCGTCGGTGCGCTCCAACGAAGCGCCGTCAGGCAGCTGGATGACGACGAAGAAATAACCCTGGTCCTCGACGGGGAGGAAGGTCGAGGGCAGTTTCTGCCAGACGAAATAGGTAGCCACCAGGCCGGCGGCGAACAGACCGAGCATGGCCCAGCGCAGCCGGATCAGGATGCGCACGCCATGGGCGTAGGCATGCGACAGCCATTCGAAGCCGGCATTGAACCAGCGGAACAAGACGAACTGCGTCTCGCCGCGATGGCGCAGGAACGCGGCGCTCAGCGCCGGGCTCAGCGTCAGCGAGTTGAAGGCCGAGATGCCGACCGAGATCGCGACGGTGAGCGCGAACTGGTTGTAGAGCCGCCCCGAGACGCCCGGGATGAAGGCGACCGGGATGAACACCGCCATCAGCACCGCGGTTGTGGCGATGATCGGTCCTGTCACCTCGGCCATCGCCGCGCGTGTCGCGGCAAGTGGTTTGAGGCCGGCCTCGAGCTGTCGCTCGACATTCTCGACGACGACGATCGCGTCGTCGACGACGAGACCGATCGCCAGCACCATGCCGAGCAGCGACAGCATGTTGAGCGAGAAGCCCAGCATGTACATCACCGCCAGCGTTGCGATCAGCGACACTGGGATGGCGATGGTCGGGATGATGGTGGTGCGCCAGCTCTGCAGGAAGATGAACACCACCGCCACGACCAGCACCAGCGCCTCGCCAAGCGTAATCAGAACGTCATGCATCGAGGCCGACACGAAGCGCGTCGTGTCGTAGTGCATGGCGTAGTTGACGCCCTTCGGGAAACGCGCCGACAACTCCTGCATCTTGTCCTTGACCCGCTGCTGCAGGTCGAGCGCGTTGGAACCCGGCATCTGGTAGACGGCGAGCACCACCGTCGGGTCCTTGCCGAAGAAAGCGGACGAGGAATATTGCAGCGCGCCGAGTTCGATGCGCGCGACGTCGCGCAGGCGCACCAGCGAGCCGTTTTCAGAATTGGCGCGCACGACGATCTCGCCGAATTCCTTCGGGTCGCTGAGGCGGCCGACCGCGTTGACCTGCATCTCGAAGGCGGTGCCGGCCGGCGCCGGCGACTGGCCGATCTTGCCGGCCGCGACCTGCACGTTCTGCTCGGCAATGGCGTTCTGCACGTCGACGGCGGTTATGCCGAGATTTGCCAGTTTGTCCGGGTCGAGCCAGACGCGCATCGAATAGCGCCGCTCGCCGAAGATCTGCACGTCGCCGACGCCGGGCAGCCGCTTCAGCGGGTCGACCACCTGCAGATAGGCGAGGTTGCTCAGCGCCACCGGATCGACCGAGCCGTCCGGCGAGGTGAGGTCGACGATGAGCACGAAATTGGGATTCTGCTTCTTGATCGTCACGCCGCCCTGGTTGACGATCGCCGGCAGCGAAGACGCGGCCTGCGAGACGCGGTTCTGGACGTCGACGGCGGCCGTGCTCAGCGGATAGCCGACATCGAAGGTGATGGTGATGGTCGAGGAGCCGTCATTGGAGCTCGTCGACGACATGTAGGTCATGCCCTGCACGCCGTTGATCTGCTGTTCGAGCGGCGTGGTTACCGTATCGGCCACGACCTGCGCGCTGGCGCCCGGATAGTGGGCGCTGACCACGACCTGCGGCGGCGTGATGTCGGGGAACTGCGACACCGGCAGCAGGAAATAGGCGATCGCGCCGGCGAGCACCATGATGATGGCGATCGCCGATGCGAAGATCGGACGTTGGACGAAATAGTTCACCATGAGACGCAGGCCTCGTTGAATGCTTTTGCTTCGCCAAACGCGTTGGCGATCCTGGACAGCTGCCGGCTACGCACTGAGCTTGAGTCTTCCAGAAAACGCGGCAGCGCCTTGCGGTCCGGCGCCTGCATGGCCGCCTTTGAACGCAGCATCGCCTCGAAGCTGCGCGGGTCGACCCGATCCGCCATCATCACCAGCCGGATCATCGGATCCCGGATGGCCTCGTCGATCGTCAGGTCTTTGCGCTTCTGCATAGGAGCGGTTCCTTGCTTGCGGCCCGCATCGGAATGATCGCGAACCGTTTTTCTCTTCTTCACCGGCCGAAGCCGCATGACAGGCAGGTTTCTGGCCCTATCTCACCCTGCAGGACCGATCGGGTCTTGTCGTTGACGCGGAGAGACATAGGTGTTACCAGTAAGTAACATTCTGGAAGTTACAGACCGGTAACACCTTAGTCAAGAGGTGGCCGAGGGATTTTTGGAAACGAAAGGAGATCATGATGGCAGACGGCGTCGTGGAGCGCTCTCGCCCCCGGGATCGGATCCTGGAGACGGCGCAGGACATGTTCCACAAGCACGGCATCAAGGGTGTTGGCGTCGACGCCATCACCGAGGCTGCCGGCACCAACAAGATGACGCTCTACCGTCACTTCGAATCCAAGGATGACCTGATCATCGAATGCCTGCGCGCCACGGCGGCAAAGGCTTCACGGATTTGGGACGAGTTCGAAGCCAGGCACCCCGGAGACAAGCTAGCCCAGCTGCATGACTGGGTTCAAAAGGCTTCGGAAATGCTCAGTGCCGATAGCCGCGGCTGCGACATGGCCAACGCAGCCGTCGAACTCAGCGAGACCGATCATCCGGCCAGACGCGTCATCAAGGAATTGAAGGAAGCCCAGCGCGAAAAGCTAGTTTCGCTCTGCCGCGAAGCCGGCATCGGCCAGGCCGAGCTTCTCGCCGACACGCTGTCGCTGCTGCTCGAGGGCGCGCGGGTCTCCATGCAGAGCGTCGGGTCGGAAGGCCCGAGCGCGCAGTTCGTGCGCATGGCGGAGGGCCTGATTGCGTCGTTCAGGGCGCGCTGATGTCGTCGCCTCATCCTGGCTCTGTGATCCTGCCTCAGAATCAGGCGCCCAGCTACGCAATGGGTCAGGCAAGTTTTCCGGAGATGTACGAGCGCTGGCTCGTGGGTAGCCTCTTCCGCCCTTGGGCCGAAGTGACCTTCGAAGAAGTAAAGCTGACTCCAGGCCATCGTGTCTTGGACATCGCCTGCGGCACAGGAATAGTTGCGCGCGTTGCCAGGGAACGGCTCGGTGCCGCCGGATGTGTTGTCGGCGTCGACATCAGCCCAGATATGCTTGCCGTCGCGCGCACCGTGGCGCCAGACATCGACTGGCGCGTGGGCAATGCCGGCGCACTGCCGCTCCGTGACGGAGAGCAGTTCGACGTTGTGGTCTGTCAGCAGGGGCTGCAGTTCTTTCCCGACAAGCCCGCCGCGGCGGCAGAAATGCGGCGAGCACTGGCGCAGGGCGGCCGGCTGGCAGTTGCCACTTGGCGCACCGATGAGGAAATCCCCTTCTTTCGAGAACTCCGCCGCGTCGCCGAGCGACTCCTCGGCCCAATCGCGGACCTGCGCCACAGCTTTGGGAATGCGCCGCCGCTCGAGGCGCTGCTCCGAGACGCCGGCTTCCACGACGTTCGATCAAGGACAATATCGCGCACCATACACTTTGAGGACGGCGCGCCCCTCCTGCGATTGAATACGATGGCGCTGGTCGGCATGAGTGCTGCCGGCAAGGCAATGGCCGATCAGGAACGCAAGCGGGTCGTGGAGGACATCGTGAGCGGGAGCGCGCCCGTGCTGCAGTCCCACTCCGATGGATCGGGCGTCGCTTTCGAACTCAGCACCAATCTGGCGACAGCTAGAGGCTAGGCGCGCAATTGGCCAGCACTCCTGATTTTCCAGTATGATTTGGCAATCCGGGTGAGGGGGCTGGCGTCGCCTCCGCATTTTCCATGCGGGCAAAGAAAAAGCCCGCTGCCGGGAGGAGGAGGCAGCGGGCTCGATTTCGAATGCGGCACGGGAGGAGGTGTACCGCATTCACCGTCGGCATCACATCTGGGAGGAGGAGACGGCCGACACCCAGATACGTACTGGTTGCTTAACGATTCGGCAACCATGAAACGTGCATAGCTGATGTGCAGAATTGCCGCACCCCTCGGCAATCCTCCGACAAATCCGGGCAAAGCAGCCTTGCCAAGGCAAGCTAACCTATTGAACCGGCACGTTTTCCTTGAAGATCAATCGCGGCTCGATGAATTTTTTCGTCAGGTACGGCGCCGAGGAGGCGATCGAGCCGAGCAGGCGGATCACCGACTGCTCGGCGATCAGTCGTGCATTCTGGTCGATGACGACATCGCAGAGATCGTCGACCAGATAGCCGCGCGTCTCCCTGGTCAGGTCATGGCAGATGAACACCGGCTTCGTGCGCGGCCTGGATTCCAGCAGCGCCTTTGCCACACCCGAGCGCCCGGCGCCGACGCAGTAAATGCCGAGCAGCTCCGGTTCGTTGTGCAGCGCCTTCATCGTCGCGGTGTAGCTCACCTCCGGCTCGTCATTGATCTCGACGGCGCTTGAGATGGTGAGGTTGGGGAATTCCTCGCTCAACACCGAACGGAAGCCCATTTCGCGCTCCTCATGGCCGCGGTAGGAACGCGAGCCGACCACCATGGCGAGATGACCGCTGCGACCGCCGAGGAAGCGGCCCATCAACAGCGCCGCCGTGCGTCCCGCCACCCGGTTGTCGATGCCGACATAGGCCGAGCGCGGCGCCGCCGGAACGTCCGACACCAGGGTGACGAGGCGGATGCCGGCCTCGACAAGCTCGCGCAGGATGTTGCGGGTTCTCGGATGATCGACGGCGATGACGCCGACGCCGTTCGCCTTGAGCGACAGGTTCTCGACGGCGCCCTGCAGCGTGCTGGGCGAGATGCCGGCAAGGCTGTGGATGCGGCAGGAGGCGACCAGCGGCAGGCGCGCCGCATAGTCCTCGATATGGCGGGCGAGATCGACCATGAAGGCATTGCTGCCGATCGGCAGGAAGAATTCCAGATGCGCCGGCTTCGACGGCAGCGCCACCTGGTCGACGACAGGCAGGTAACCGAGCTGTTTCGCCGCTTCCATGACGCGCTGCCGGTTGGCGGCGCTGGCGCCGGGCCGGTTGTTCAGCACCCTGTCGACCGTCGCGGTCGACAGCCCGCAGTTCCTGGCGATGTCGGCGACGGTGGCTTTCATGGTTCCAGTCATAGGAGCGTATGCGATCCTGTGCCAGACGCGTGATGACTGACCGGGCGGATGATTGACGTCCGCCAGCGGCGGAGGCTTCAGCCTTGCGGTTGCGTGCCCGCCGCAAGGGCGTCACGGATGTCCTTGTCGGACATGCCGGTGATGATCCGCTCGACGTCGGCGACGGTCGTCTGTTTCGGATCGATGTCGTCGGCCACCACCTTGCCACGGCGCATGACGACGATGCGGTCGACCACCTGGAAGACGTGGTGGATGTTGTGGGCGATGAAGATACAGGAATGGCCGGAATCGCGGGCGTTGCGCACGAAGCTCAGCACGCCTTGCGTCTCGGCGACGCCGAGATTGTTGGTGGGCTCGTCGAGGATGATGAGGTCGCTGTCGAAATGCATGGCCCGGGCGATCGCCACAGCCTGCCGCTCGCCGCCCGACAGCGAGCCGATCGGCGTCGTCGGCGGGATGTTCTTGGAGATGCCGACCTGTTTCAGCAGGTCGCGCGCCACCGTGTTCATCGCCTCCTGGTCCATGCGGTTCAAAAAACGCGGCGGCTTGATCGGCTCGCGGCCGAGGAACAGGTTGCGCGCGATCGACAGTTGCGTGACCAGCGCGGAATCCTGGTAGATGGTCTCGATGCCGTGGGCGATGGCGTCGCTGGTGCTGCGCAGGTTGACCTTTTTGCCGCGGATGAAGATGTCGCCGCTGGTCAGCGGCACTGCGCCCGACAGCACCTTGATCAGCGTCGATTTGCCGGCGCCGTTGTCGCCGAGCAGGCCGACGATCTCCTTTTCGTTGACGTGGAAATTGGCGTCCACCAGCGCCTGCACGCGCCCGTAGGACTTGCGGATGTTCTGCATGCGGATCAGCGGTTCAGCCATGGGTCACGTTCCTGCCTGATGCCGGCGTTCGAGCCATGAGTGCAGCGCCATCATGCCGAGGATGATGGCGCCGATGAAGATGTTGTAGGCAAGCCCCGGCACGCCGATCAGCACGATGCCGTTGCGCATCACGCGCAGGATCAGGATGCCGAGCACCGTGCCGATGATGGTGCCGCGACCGCCGGTCAACGCCGTGCCGCCGATCACCACCATGGCGATGACCTCGAGCTCGTAGCCGGTGCCGCTGTTGGGATTGGCGGCGGAGGTGCGCAACGACGAGATGACGCCGGCGAGCGAGGCCATCAGCGCCGACACGACGAACAGGCCGACCTTGACGCCATTGACATTCACGCCGCGCGCGCGGGCGGCGTTGGGGTTGCCGCCTGCGGCCTGGATCCAGTTGCCGGTGCGGCTCTGCGTTAGCACGTAGCCAAGCGCGATCGCCGCGCCGATGAACCAGAACAACGACATGTAGATGCGGAACGGTCCAATGAAGAAATCGCCGACCAGCGCTTCCGCCAGCCAGCTGCCTTCGGCGCTCCAGGTGCGCTGCGGGAACCCGTCGGTGACGAACAGCGCCGTGCCGCGCACGACGAGGAGCATGCCGAGCGTGACCAGGAAGGACGGGATCTTGAGCTGCGTCACGAACCAGCCATTGACCAGCCCGATGAAAGCCGCGACCACCAGCGCGACAAGCAGGCCTACCTCCAGCGAGGTGACGCCGCCATTGAACAGCGTCCACATCAGCACCGGCGAAAAGCCGAACAGCGAGCCGACCGAGAGGTCGAACTCGCCCGATGTCATCAAAAGCGTCATCGCCAGCGCGATCAGGCCAAGCTCGACCGTGAAGGCGAGGATGTTGGAGATGTTCTGCGGCGACAGGAAATCGGGATTGATGACCCAGAAGACGACGAGCTCGATGACGAGCAGCACGAAGGGCCCGAATTCCGGCCTCGCGATCAGGCGTTGGGTAAGCGAATGGTTTTCCACGTTGAATCCTTGGGTGGAAAGGTCGAGAACGCCGGCCGTGTCAGGGGGCTCGGCGAAGTGAAAAAGGACAGTCGCGGCTACGGGAGCGGCCGCGACTGTGCGCAGGCGATTCCGAAAATCGGACCGGATTCTCGCAAAGGCCGTGCGCAAAATCGAGCTGCCCGCCGCGCGTCTGGAAATGACGCGCGGCGCTGCAGGGGACGGATCACTTCCCGGACAGGATCTTGTCGTAGACCCCGGCGGTGTCCTTTTCGTAGAGCGCGCCGGTGATAACGTTGAAGCCCGGAGGGATGCCGGCGGCCGCCATGTTGGCGAGCGAGAGCGCGACGTAGCTGGTCGCCTGCGGGTCCTGCCACTGCGCGGCGTTGACATAGCCGTTCAGCACTTCCTGGGTGGTGTCGAGCGAGTTGCCCCAGCCGACGACCGGGATTTCGCCGGGCTTGATGCCGACCTGGTCGAACACCCGTTTGATCGAGCCGGTGACGAGGTCGCCGAGGCCGATGATTGCCTTCACCTTGCCTTTGTGCGCGGTCAGGTAGTCGACCATGCGGTTGATCACTTCTGCCTGGTCGAGCGTCGCCTCGGTGATTTCATAGGTGATGCCGAGCGGTTCGAAGACGCTCTTGATGCCTTCCTCTTCCTGCACGCCATAGGTGGCGCCGGGAACCTCGACCGGCATCCAGACGAAGTCGCCCTTCTTCACCAGGCCCTTGTCGACCAGATACTGCGCCCAGTGCTTGCCGAAAGTGACGTTGTCGCCGCCGACATAGGCGTTGAAGTTGGCCTTGGGATCGGGCGTGTTGAAGTTGATGATCGGGATGTTGGCCGCGCGCGCTTCCTTGGCGATCTCGACCAGGCTGCCCGGATCGGGGCTGGTGGTGACGATGCCGTCGGCCTTGGCCGAGATGGCGGCGCGAACCGCCTCCTGCTGTGACGCCACGTCGCCATTATGGAATGAGGTGTTGACGGAGTTGCCGGTATCGGTCGCCCATTGCTTGGCGCCGGCCAGGAAGTAGGTCCAGACCGGGTCGGCCGGACCACCATGCGAAATCCAGTAGAAGGTCTTGGCCTGCGCCGCCGCCGGAATGGCGAGCGCCACGATCAAGCCAAGCACGAGCAGTCTTAGCCTCGTCAGCATATGGTTTCCTCCCATGTTGAAACGACTTCCACGTCGGACGCGATGCGGCCCAAAAATCGCATTTCCTGCCAGCGCCGAGCGGGTGCTTAGAGGGCATCCCCTTTCCGGCCCGATGGCAAGCCTCCAAGCGCCAATGGATGTTGGCGCAAGGCAGGACGCCATCAGCAATCCCATCAGATTGCATCAGTTTGGGTGATATTTGCGTGAGGTTGTCGAGCGGGACTCAGCCGCGCGGACCGTTCTGCCTGCGCTCCGCGCGCCGGCCGCGCCAGATCCTGCCCAGCCAGTCGACCGCCAGCGACAGCGAGGTTTGTCCATGTGGCATCGATGCCGAGCAGAGGGATCGCGCTCGGCACCGCCTGTATGACCAGTATGCCGATGGCGGCGCCGATGGCGCTGCCATGCCCGCGCGACAGCCTCGTGCCGCCAAGCAGCGCCGCGGCGATTGCCAGCAGCGCAAAGCCGTTGCCGTCATTGAGAGGATGGTGCCCTGCGCGCCGAGATGGACGACGCCGGCGAGTCCCGCAATTGCGCCCATCAGTGCCAGCGCCATGAGCCAGACGTTGCCCGTCGCGATGCCGGCATGGGCGGCGGCTTCCGGATTGCTGCCCCTGGCCTGCACCCGGTAGCCGAAGCGGCCCGCAGTCACCGGGCCTCAACATAAAATTGTGTTGATGAAGGCCGGTTCTTGCAGGGTTGTCAGATCAGACCGGCCCTGGCGAGGTCGCGCATCAGATGGCTGGCGCCATAGGTCCAGTGCGGGCAATCCGGTGACAGGCGCACACGGTTGACCAGCGCGCCGAGTTTTTCCGACGAGATGGTGACGATATCGCCGACCTTGTGGGTAAAGCCCTTGCCCTTCTCGCCGCGATCCTTCGACGGCACGAACATGGTGCCGAGATAGAGCGCCAACCCGTCGGGATACTGGTGATGCGGCCCCATCGCTGCCTTGACCAACTCCTCCGGCGAGCGGCTGATCTCGGCCATCGAGCTTGCGCCCTCCAGCGAGAACCCGTCCTCGCCCTCGACGCTGAGCCGCACCGTGGCGCGCTTCACATCGGCAATGGAAAACGTCTCGTCGAACAGCCGGATGAACGGACCGAGCGCTGCCGAGGCATTGTTGTCCTTGGCCTTGCCGAGCAGCAGCGCCGAGCGGCCCTCGACGTCGCGCAGATTGACGTCGTTGCCGAGCGTGGCGCCGACGATCCGGCCGGTGCTGTCGGCGATCATGGCGATCTCCGGCTCCGGATTGTTCCAGGTGGACACGGGATGCAGGCCGACATCGGCGCCGAAGCCGACCGACGCCATCGGCTGGCATTTGGTGAAGATCTCGGCGTCCGGACCGATGCCCACTTCCAGATATTGCGACCAGGCGCCGCGCTGGATCAGCTTGGCCTTGATTTCCATCGCTTCCGGCGAGCCGGGCTTCAGCTTGGAGAGGTCGTGGCCGATCAGCCCGGCGATGTCGGCACGGATGGCATCGGCCTTCTCCGCCGAGCCACGCGCCTGTTCCTCGATGACGCGCTCGAGCAGGCTGACCACAAAGGTGACGCCGGAAGCCTTCACCGCCTGCAGGTCGGCGGGCGAGAGCAGGAAGGGCTTCTTCGCGTCGCGCTCTGCCTCGAAACTGTTGGCGGTGATGTCTTCAAGCGCGCCGATCGGCTTGCCCTTGGCGGAGCGAACATAGCCAGCCGGGTCTGGCAACTCGCAGAGGTCGCGCACGGTCGGCGCCGCGCTCGAGGTGATGTCGAAGACCATGCCGTCGCGCACCGTGACCACCAGCGGATAGGCCGTTTCGCTGGTCCTGGCGCGGCCGATGAAGAGGCCGTCGGCGGGCAGGCGGGTCGGGTCGGTCATGGCTTCGGTCCTCTCTTTGGCGCGCGGCACTTTCCCCGGATTTGGTCGAGACGTCCATCCCGCCAACGGGATCATTTGTGTGCCAGGGCGAGCGCGGTCCGCAGCCACGGGCCGGCTGGCACAATCGAACGCACTTTCAAATCCGTGAAATCAACAATAGGATTTTCACAAGCCCATTGCATCTCCCAGGTGATCCTTGCCCAAGCTGTTTTCGGACCCGATCTGGCAGAAGCCCAAGACGGTGTTCGCGTTGCAGCCGCAAACGCCAGCCGGGCCGATCGATGCGGTCATCGTCGGCGGCGGCATCATGGGCCTTTCTACCGCGCTCCATGCCGCGCGGCAGGATCTCGCCGTCCAGGTGCTGGAGGCCGGAGCGATCGGGGAGGGCGCCTCGGGTCTCAATGGCGGTCAGGTCATCCCCGGCCTGAAATACGATCCGGAATGGCTGGTCGAGCATTTCGGCAAGGAGCGCGGCGAGGCGCTGGTCAATTTTGCCGCCTCGACAGCCGATGCGGTGTTCGACCTGATCCGCGACGAGAAGCTGGCGGTGCCGTTCACCCGCAACGGCTGGATCCAAGCCGCGCACACCGAGACCGCTTTGACTGCGGCAGCAAACCGGGATCGCCAGTGGCGGGCACGTGGCGCCGACGTCGAACTGCTCAGCCAGGCCGAGATCGCGGCCATGACTGGCGCCCAGGGCTATCTCGGCGGCTGGCTCGACCGCCGCGCCGGCGTCGTCGATCCACTAGCCTATACGGTGGAACTGGCGCGGGTCACTGCTGCCGCTGGCGTCGGGATCGCCGAACGGCAGAAGGTGGTGAAGCTCGCCAAGGACGCCAGTCTCTGGCGGATCTCGACCGAAAGCGGCGCTGAGGTGCGGGCGAGGGCGGTCGTGCTTGCCACCAACGCCTACACCGATGGCGTTCTGCCTGGCCTCGCGCGGACCATCGTGCCGCTGCACTCCTTCCAGATCGCCACTGCGCCGCTGCCGGCCGATGTTGGCGCCGGCATCCTGCCGGGCGGGCAGGCGGTGTCGGACTCGCGCCGCATCCTCGTCTACTATCGCAGAAGCGCCGACGGTCGCCTGGTGCTCGGCGGGCGCGGGCGCATGGCGCTGCCCTCCAGCGCCGCGGACTGGGCGCATCTGGAACGTGCCCTGATCCGTCTCTATCCGGCGCTTGCCGGCGTCGCGATCGAGAAACGCTGGTTCGGCCGCGTGGCGATGACGCCGGATCACCTGCCGCATATCCACGAGCCCGAAAAAGGCCTGCTTGCCGTCGTCGGCTGCCAGGGCAGGGGCGTTGGCCTGATGAGCGCGCTCGGCAAGCGCATGGCAAGCTACCTGGCGAGCGGCGATGCGCGGCAACTGCCGTTCCCGCTGTCGCCGATCAGGCCGATCCCGTTCCACGCCTTCCGGCAGGTCGGCGTTGCCGCGACGATCGCCTGGTACCGGATGCTCGACGCGTTGGAGCGCTGATTTCGCTGAACACGTTCCTTCACCGCGCGATTCAGCTTGACAGTTTCACGAATATGAAAAAGTCTAAGTCGATTTCATAATTCCGACGGGCAGATCGATGTCGGCCATCGCAGCAAGTCAGCCATTGCCGGAAACTCGCGCTTCGCCGGTGTTCCGCTTCGCCATGCTGCTGCCGGGCGGACTGGTCACCTTCTTCCTGATCCTCTTCGCTCTCGGCCTGGTGATTTTCCTTGCCTTCCGAGGCAATGACGGCTCGCTGCTCGGCGTCGGCCTGACCGCCGCGAACTTCGTCACCGTGGCGACCGATCCGCTCTACTGGACGGTGACGCTGCGCTCGCTGGTGATCGCCGGCCTTGTGACGCTGGTGACCGTGGTGACCGCCTATCCCGTCGCCTACTACCTCGCCTTCCATGCCGGACGCCGCCGCGGCCTGCTGCTCTTCCTGGTGACGCTGCCGTTCTGGACAAGCTACCTGCTGCGCGTCTTCGCCTGGAAGATCGTGCTTGCCTACAATGGCGTGCTCAACTCGGCCTTTATCGAAAGCGGCCTCTGGTCGGAGCCGACGCTGGCCTTCCTCAACACGCCGGCGGCGGTGGTGGTCACGCTTGCCCACGCCTACGCGCCCTTCGCCATCCTGCCGATCTACGTCGCGCTGGACACGATCCCGAAATCGCTGCTCGAAGCCGCCTCCGATCTCGGCGCCCGTCCGTTCACCGCGTTCCGCCGCGTCGTGCTGCCGAATTCGATGCCGGGCGTGCTGGCGGCGGCCCTCGTCGTCTTCGTGCCGACGGTCGGCGACTATGTCACGCCGGCCATGGTCGGCGGCCCGGCCAGCACCATGATCGGCACGCTGATCCAGTCGCAGTTCGGCAAGGCCAATGACTGGCCGTTCGGCGCCGCCCTTTCGGTCTGCGTCATGCTGGTCATCCTCTGCGTGGTGCTGGTCGCGCGCGGCGCCGACCGCAGATTTGGCAGCCGCACATGAGCGCGACGCGCACCGGGACCGACACAGGTGGTCGCTGGCTCGGCCTCTACGTGCTTGGCTATCTGGTCTTCCTCTATCTGCCGGTGCTTTTGATCCCGCTGTTTTCCTTCAACAATTCCATCCAGGCTGCGTTTCCGCTGCAGGGCTTCACGCTTGAATGGTACGAGACGCTCTACGGCAATCCGGTCTTGTCGGGGGCACTCGCCAACAGCCTGGTGATCGGCGTCATCGCCGCTTCGGGCGCTACGCTCTGCGGCATCACCGTGTCCTATATGGACCTCTTCGGCCGCTCGCCGCTCGCCGCCACGATCAGCGCCATCGCGCGGCTGCCGATCCTGATTCCAGGCGTCATCGTCGGCATCTCGCTGCTGATCCTGGTCAATCTGATCGGCCTCGGCCCGTCGCGCGTCGCCATCGTGCTCGGCCACATCCTGGTCGCGCTGCCGACGACAGTGGTCGTCATGCGCAGCCGCTTCGCCGCCATCCCGAAGACCATCCGCGAGGCGGCGCTCGACCTCGGCGCGTCCGACTGGACGACGTTCCGACGCGTCATGCTGCCGCTGAGTGTGCCGGCCGTGCTGTCGGCCTTCATGCTTGCCTTCCTGATCTCCTTCGACGAGTTCATCGTCGTCTTCTTCCTCGCCGGCACCGAGCCGACGCTGCCGCTCTACATCTGGAGCCAGCTGCGCTTCCCGCGCTCGCTGCCGATCGTCATGGCGCTCGGAACGGTGATCCTGGCCGTGTCCTTCATCATTGCCGGCACTGCCGAAATCCTGCGCCACCGCGGCCTTGGCGCTGCGCGCCGGCCAGCCGCCGCCAATCCAGCCTGAACCACAACAACGAAAGAGAGGAGAACGAAAATGACATTCCAGCTGAAATCGATCACCGGACACAAGACCCGCGCCGGCCTTACGGCCCTGGCGCTCGCGCTGTCGTCGACCGTCGCCTTTGCCGCCGACAAGCTGCAGTATTTCACATGGTCCGGCTACGAACTGCCCGACTTCAACAAGAGCTTCCTCGCGGCCCATCCGGACGGCGTCGAGGCCTCGATCTTCGGCGACGACGACGACGCCTTCACCAAGGTCAAGGCCGGCTTCCGGCCGGACATCGCGCACCCCTGCTATGACAAGGTGGCGCGCTGGAACAAGGAAGGCCTGCTGCAGCCGATCGACACCAAGCGCATCAAGAACTGGGATTCAATCTTCCCGGTGTTCAAGAACCTGCCCGACATCCAGGCCGGCGACGGCAAGGTCTGGATGGTGCCGTGGGACTGGGGCAACACCTCGATCCTCTACCGCACCGATCTGGTCAAGAACCCCGAGGCGAGCTGGAAGCTTCTGTGGGACAAGCAGTATGCCGGTCGCATGGCGACCATCGACGCCGTGCATGACACGCCGATCGTCGCGGCACTGCTCGCCGGCGTGAACCCCTTCGACATGACTCCGGAGCAGATGGACAAGGTGGCGGAGAAGCTGCGCGAGCAGCGGCCGCTGCTGTCCAGCTACACCACCGACATGACCTCGGTCGAACAGGCGCTGGCAAGCGGCCAGCTCGTCGCCGCCATGACCTGGAACGCGTCGGCCACATCGCTGAAGAAACAGGGCGTGCCGGTCGAGTTCATGAAGCCGAAGGAGGGCATGCTGACCTGGTCCTGCGGCTTCGTCATGCTGAAGGACGCCAAGAACGTCGATCTCGCCTATGACTTCATCAACAGCCGGCTGGACGCCGACTCGGGCAAGTATCTGATCCAGTCCTATGGCTATGGCAGTTCGCTGAGCACAGCTTTCGCCGGCGTGGCGAAGGACGAACTGGACAAGCTGCAACTGCCGTCGGATCCGGAAGTGATGCTGAAGACCACGATCTTCACCGGGCCGATGAAGCAGAATGACGACGTCGCCAAGATGTTCGAGAAGGTGAAGGCCGGGGGGTAAGCTGCGGCTCCACCTTTGTAACTTGTCCCTTGCCGACTCTGCTATTGCAGCAGGTGCGGTGGCGGAC
>NZ_RZOI01000250.1:0-7612 GCF_004022645.1 Mesorhizobium sp. M4A.F.Ca.ET.020.02.1.1
GGCCCGATGATCAGCCCCAGCTTCTCGCTCTCGACGCGCGCCCTGATGAATTCCGCCCGCGACGGCTTTTCGAAACCCGGCACGATCGCCGACGTGACCAGTTCCATATGGCCTGCATGGCCGGCGTGAAGCGGCGAATAGACAGTCTTCATGAAATTCCTCTCGAAGTGCGAAATCAGTCAAGATTGAGATAGGGGTTCACCAAGGCGAGCCACATCACTTCCACATCGTCCTCGATAAGGTCGTATGTCTTGCGATCCCTTTTCAGCCCCACAAGCCGGCACGCGTGCCCGACCTCCATCATCAGCAAGCCGAGGCGGCTCGCGACCTTGTCTTCAAGAGCCGGGTTCACATGCTGCAGCCATGCGGCGTAGAGGGCGATGATCTGGTCGTCGTATTCGTTCTGGATCGGTCTCAGGTCGGCGTTTCCCGATATGGCCTCGATCACCGGCATCAGGCTGGCGTTGTCGAGATAGAGCTTCGAGGTGTCGATGAAGAGCTTGCGCACTTCCTGGCGAAACTCTTCGCGGTTGGTGGGCGGGGCGACCTCGATGCGCCTTGCGATCACCTCCGGAAACGACGACAGCCAGCGCCGGGCGAGGTCGAGAAGTATGGCCTCCTTGTTGGGAAAGTACTGGTAGACCGAACCGACCGACAGGCCGGCATGCTGGGCGATGGCGAGCGTCGTCGGCGCCTTGGTTCCTTGCTCCCGCGTCAAGGTCAGCGCCGCGTCGAGAATCCTGTCGACCACCTTGCTCGAGCGTTCCTGGCGCGGCTGCTTGCGCGGTTCGAGCGCTATCCTGGTTTCGCGGCTGAGGTTGCGCTTCACGGCTCTAGGTCCTCGTTCCCCGCCCCGGTCTCAAGACAGGCGCCGGGTGCTGTCCACAATTCATTCGAAATTCGGAGCGTTGACAAACGCGAATAATTAGTCGCATTCTTTATCCACGCTGTCTGCCGGGATAACAAGGGGAATTTCGAAGACAGCGCGCTGGCATCATTCTTGTCCCATGGCGCGCCGCTCCGGCGGAGTGGAACGCCGTTGGCCAAGGGGTTGCCGGTCACGGCCAGTCGTCAAAAGCGCGGAGTCGCGATGTCTGTCACGGGTGCGGATCACAATGCGGATCTGATCGTCGTCAACGGTCGTGTGCTGACCATGGATGCCGACAATCCCGCAGCCGAAGCCATTGCCGTCAAGGACGGCGCCATCATCGCCATCGGCAGCTGTGCCTCGATCGAAGGCTACAAGGGAACGGCCACCAGGATCGTCGACGCCGGGGGCGGCTCGGTGATCCCCGGCTTCATCGAAGCCCACATGCATCTGTTTTCGGGGGCGGCCGAGCTTGCGCATCTGCAACTGTCGGGCGTCCACGGCTTCGAGGCGCTGCAAGCAGCGATCCGCGACTATGCATCGGCATGGCCCGACGCCAAGATGCTGGTCGCGCAAGGTGTCGACTATACCGTCCTTGGCGACGTGCGGGTGACGCGCCACCATCTCGACGCGATCCTGCCCGCCCGGCCTTTCGTCATGGCCGCTCCCGACCACCACACGATGTGGGCCAACACCAAGGCGCTGGAGATGGCCGGCATCCTGCACGGACGCACGCTTGGTCCGGGCAACGAGATCGTCATGGGCGAGGATGGCCTGGCCGCAGGCGAACTGCGCGAGGGCGAGGCGTTCGGCCCTGTGCTCGATCTTGCCGGAGAAGGTCGGGTGCGGCTGGGGCTGGCGACCGGCGGCGAGCCGGATCCGATGCCGACCGCCGCCGAGCGCGCCGCCGACCGCGACATCATGCGGCGCGGGCTCGCCTGGTGCGCGCGCCACGGCATCACCTCCATCCAGAACATGGACGGCAATCTCTACCAGCTCGAGCTGCTGGCCGAGATCGAGGCCGAGGAGGGCTTGTCCTGCCGTGCGCAGATACCGTTTCACTACAAGAATTTCATGACGCTCGACATCCTCGACAAGGCGTCCGTCATGGCCGAACGCTACAACACCGAGTGGTTGTCGTCGGGCATGGTCAAGGTGTTCTATGACGGTGTGCTCGATTCTTGGACGGCGGTGATGGTCGAACCCTATGCCGACCGGCCGAACTGGGTGGGCGAGCCGCTGTTTACGCCGCGCCGGTTCGCCGAGCTTGCGGTCGCCGTCGACAGGCGCGGGCTGCAGATGGCGGTGCATTCGATCGGCGACGGCGCGGTGCGTGCCGTCCTCGACGGCTACGAGGCGGCCGCGAAGGCCAATGGCAAGCGCGACAGCCGGCACCGGGTCGAGCACATCGAGGTCATCACCGACGCCGATGTGCCACGCTTCGAAGATCTTGGCGTCATCGCCTCCATGCAGCCGCCGCATCCGCCCGGCGCGATGGATTTTCCCCTGGAACCGACGGTGTCGCGCATCGGGCAGGCCCGCTGGCCGCTAAGCTATGCATGGCGGACCCTGAAGAATGCCGGCGCGCGCGTCGTCTTCGCCTCCGACTGGCCGGTAGCGCCCATCGATCCGATCCTGGGCATCCAGGCGGCAGTGTTGCGCAAACCATGGGCAAGCACCGACCCCGACCAGAGATTCTCGCTGCACGAGGCGATTGCCGGCTATACGGTGGAAGGGGCCTATGCCGAGTTCATGGAGGACCGAAAGGGCCGCCTGAAGCCGGGCTATCTGGCCGACCTGGTGGTGCTCTCGGCCGATATCGAGGCGACCGCGCCGGAAGATCTGCACAAGGTGCGGCCGGTCACCACGGTTTGCGGCGGAAAGGTCACTTATCAAGCCTGACGGTGGCACGGGAATTGCTTTTTAGTCCAGTCCAAGCTCCGCAGTTGCCAAGCCGATTGGCTTATGGTGACAATCAAACAGGAACAAAACCTGCCGCCAAGAGCAGGCCATCTCAATGGGGTAATCGTGCCGGAACAACCGGATAAGAATGCGATCGAGGTTCGTGGCGTTCGCAAGGTATTTGGCAGCGGTGAAAACCAGGTCGCCGCTCTCGACACGGTTTCGGTGTCGATCCGCGAAAACGAGTTCTTCACGCTGCTGGGGCCTTCCGGCTGCGGCAAGACAACGCTTCTGAGGCTGATCGCCGGCTTCGACTTTCCAACCGCCGGCGAGATCCTGCTGCACGGCCAGGACATCGCGCCGCTGCCGCCATTCAAGCGGCCGGTCAACACCGTGTTCCAGTCCTACGCGCTGTTCCCGCACATGACGGTAGCCGAGAATATCGGCTTCGGCCTGGAAATGCTGGGCAAGCCCAAGGCCGAGATCAAGGCGCGCGTCGGCGAGATGCTGAAGCTGGTCAAGATGGAGGCGCTCGCCGGCCGTCGCACCAGCCAGATCTCCGGCGGCCAACAGCAGCGCGTGGCGCTCGCCCGCGCGCTGGCGCCGCAGCCGAAGGTGCTCCTGCTCGACGAGCCGCTGTCGGCGCTCGACTACAAGCTGCGCAAGGAGATGCAGATCGAGCTGAAGCGGCTGCAGCACGAGACCGGCATCACCTTCATCTTCGTCACCCACGACCAGGAAGAGGCGCTGACGATGTCGGACCGCATCGCGGTGATGTCGTCGGGCAAGATCCTGCAGGTCGGCACGCCCTGGGACATCTACGACAAGCCGGCGGAACGCTTCGTCGCCGACTTCATCGGCGAGACCAACTTCCTCACCGCTGCCATATCGGACATTGGCAACGGCAAGGCGCGGGCGACGCTCAAATCCGGCGCGACCATCGAGGCGACCGTGGCCGAGGGCTTCCAGCCGAAGGACAACGCCACCGTGGTGGTGCGGCCGGAGCACGCCAAGCTGAGCAACGCCAAGGGCGACCTGTCGGGAACGGTCGAGAACATCGTCTATTTCGGCACCGACACCCACATCCATGTCCAGCTGGACAGCGGCGAGGCCTTCACCGTGCGCCAGCAGAACACGCGCAGCGCCGGCTGCGGTTTCGAGCGCGGCGACAAGGTCGGCATCCTGATCGGCAACGACGCCGCGCAAGTGCTGAGGGACTGATGGCCACCGCGGAACAAGTCGCCAAGGAAGCGGAACGGCGCGACGTCCGCACGCGCTGGCTGCTGTCGGCGCCGGCGCTCATCATCATCTTTCTCGCGGCGACCGGCCCGCTGCTGATCGTGCTGGTCTATTCGCTGCTGACGCCCGGCGCGTACGGCGACGTGAAATGGCAATTCTCGCCGGAGGCCTGGCTATCGGTGTTCATGGAGCGTGACATTTTCGACGACACGCTTTCGCTTGCCGCCGCTCACGTCACCATCTTCTGGCGCTCCATCAAGCTGGCGATCGTGACGACGATCGCGACTTTGGCGCTGGGTTTCCCGACCGCCTATTTCATGGCGACGCGCAGTGAAAAGACGCGCGACATCTGGCTGTTCTTGATCACCATACCGTTCTGGACGAACCTGCTCATCCGCACCTTCGCGGTGCTGCAGATCATCCGCAACGAGGGCATCATCAACACCATCCTGATCAAGCTCGGCATCGTCTCGGCGCCGGTCCAAATCCTGTTCACCGATACGGCGATCCTGATCGGCATGGCCTATGTCTACCTGCCGCTGATGGTGCTGCCGATCTATGCCAGCATGGAGAAGCTCGACTTCCGGCTGGTCGAGGCCGGCTACGATCTCTACGCCAGCCGGTTCCAGGTGCTGCGGCGCATCATCTTCCCGCTGGTCAGGCCGGGCGTCATCGCCGGCTCGATCCTGGTATTCATTCCGGCGATCGGCGCCTATGTCACGCCCAGCGTGCTCGGCGGCGGCAAGAACATGATGCTGTCCAACCTGATCGAGCTGCAGTTCGGGCAGGGCCGCAACTGGCCGCTCGGCTCGGCGCTGTCGATCACGGTGATGATCATCGTTATGGTGGCGCTGCTAGCCTATGTGCGCAATGCCGGACGGGCGGAGGTGCGCCATGGCTAATTTCTCGATCAAGCACCAGCCGGGCTTCACCGCGATCGCGGCGACCTGCTTCGTCGTCCTCTATCTGCCGATCATCGTCCTGGTGTTCTACGCCTTCAACGCCGCGACATCGACCTCGGAGTGGGGCGGCTTCTCGCTGAAATGGTTCCAGTCGGCATGGCAGAACACGCAGGTCATCGATGCCACCCTGCGATCGTTCCAGATCGGTTCGGTTGCCGCGGTGCTGGCGACCATCGCCGCAACCATGGCGGCGCTGGCGACGACGCGCACGGCGCCCTATCCCGGACTGACCTTCAAATACGCGGCGATCAACCAGCCGCTGATGGTGCCGGAGATCGTCACCGGCGTGGCGCTGCTGATCTTCTTTTCGCGCATCAAGATTTTCACCGGCTATTCCGGCCTCGGCTATCTGATCGCCGCGCACACGGCATTCTGCATCCCCTTTGCCTACCTGCCGATCCGGGCGCGGTTGGAGAACATGGACCTGACACTGGAGCGCGCCGCCGCCGATCTCTACGCGACGCCGTGGCGGACGTTCCGCCGCATCACGCTGCCGCTGCTGTGGCCCGGCATCCTGGCCGGGCTGATGCTGGCCTTCGTGATCTCGCTCGATGACGTCGTCATCACCGAGTTCGTCAAGTCGGGCGGCCAGGACACGCTGCCGACCTACATGCTTGGCCAGATCCGTCGGGGGATAACACCCGAGATAAACGCGATATCGACCGTATTCCTGCTTTTGTCGGTCGCCATCGTGACGTTGTTTTTCTTCATCAGCAGGAAACGCGATTAGACATGAGAAATGGGAGCACAGCCATGAACTGGAAGATCACAGCGACCGCCATGGGGTTGGCGCTGCTCGCCTCGACAGGCGGCGCCTTCGCCGATGGCGAGCTGAACATCTACAATTGGGGTAACTACACCAGCCCGGACGTCATCAAGAAGTTCGAGCAGAAATACAACGTCAAGGTGACGATCACCGACTACGATTCGAACGACACTGCGCTGGCCAAGGTGCGTCAGGGCGGCACCGGCTTCGACATTGCGGTGCCGTCGCAGACCTACGTTCCGATCTGGATCAAGGAAGGTCTCCTGCTTGAGACCGATCCCGGAAAGATGGAGAACTTCAAGAATGTGGCGCCGGAATGGGCCAATCCCGAATTCGACCCCGGCCGCAAATATTCGGTGCCGTGGGCCTGGGGCACGATCGGAGTCGTTGTCAACACCGATGCCTACAAGGGACCGGCCGACAGTTGGGGCATTATCTTCAACACGCCGGATGAGCTCAAGGGCAAGGTCAATGTCGTACCCGAAATGAACGACGTCATGTTCGCGGCGACCAAATATCTCGGTGGCAAGCAATGCAGCACCGACAAGGAGCTGCTGAAGAAGGTGCGCGACACGCTTGTCGCGGCCAAGCCCAACTGGATCGCGATGGAATACAACACCATCGAGAAGATGGGCGCCGGCGACTTCAAGGCAACCAGCGACTGGAACGGTTCGGCGCTGCGCCAGCGGCTGGCGAATCCCGCCATCCATTACAATTATCCGAAGGAAGGCTTTGGCCTGTGGAGTGACAATGTGGTCGTTCTCAAGGAAGCCAAGAATGTCGAGAATGCCAAGCTGTTCCAGAACTTCATCATGGATCCGGAAAATGCCGCCGGGCTGTCGGCTTTCCATCGCTACGCCAATGCCATCACCGGTTCGGACAAATACATGCCGGCCGACATGAAGGATGCGCCCGAAGTGGTCATTCCGGCCGATGCCAAGCCGCAAGCCGAGCTGCAGCTGATGTGCCCGCCGGACGTCCAGGAACTCTACACCAAGATCTGGACCGAACTGCAGAAGTAGCCGCATCGTGACGGACCCGGCGGCAGGCGCCGCCGGGTCCGTTTTCATGTCGTCGGGACATTGATCATGGATTCCTACCGCAACTCGGATCCGCGGCCGCCGATCATGCAGGGCTCGCCGCCCAGGCTGGTGCCGCCGAAGCTCGACTGGGACCGGCCGCCGTGGAACCGATGGGCATTCCAGCATATCCGCGAGTTCCTGCCGACCGTCGAAGTCTGGCGTGGCCACGGCCATCGCCATCGTTTCGAACGGGCCGAGGTCGATCTCGACGCATTGCCGGTGGAGGACAGCACAGGTGCGCCGACGACGCTCGCCGGGCTGCTCGACGAGACCTACACGGACGGATTCCTGGTGCTCAAGGACGGCAGGATCGCCTATGAGCGCTATTTCAACGGGATGGACGAGCGCACGCTGCACCTGTCTCAGTCGATGGCGAAGTCTGTCACCGGCTCGGTATTCGGCATCCTCGTCGGGCGAGGACTGATCGATCCGGCAAAGCCGGTCACCAGCTACCTTCCGGAACTCGGCGCGACCGCCTGGACGGGCGCCAGCGTGCAGCATGTGCTCGACATGACGACGGGCGTGCGCTTTTCCGAGGAATACACAAATCCCTGCTCAGAGATCGCCCAGGTCGACGTCGCCACCGGCTGGAAGCCGGTGCCGCCCGGCAGCGACCCATCCTTCCAATGGCCGTCGCATCTGTTCGAGCTGATCCTGCGGCTTAAGGACAAGGTGCGACCGCATGGCGAGGCGTTCGAGTATCGCTCGATCGAGACCGATGTGCTGGCCTTCATCATGGAGCGGGCGTAGTCGCGCAGCGTCGCGTTGAAGCCGCCGTCGGCGAGCGCATAGC
>NZ_RZOI01000251.1:0-7594 GCF_004022645.1 Mesorhizobium sp. M4A.F.Ca.ET.020.02.1.1
ATGCGCGTCAGCTCTTCCAGGCGGCAGAGCTTGCCTTCCTGCATGGCGCGGTACAGCGGCGTCGGCACAAGCGCCTCCTGGCTCGGGCCCTTCGCCAGCAACTGGGCATAGTTCCAGCCGTAGCGGATCTGGTTCTCGTCGGTTCCGGCGGTGCACTGCACGATCAGCTTGGAATTGCCCATGATGGCGCCGGCGAGATGTTCCGAAACCCAGGATTTCGCCGTTCCCGGCACGCCGAGCAAAAGCAGAGCGCGATCGGTCGCGAGCGTGGCCACCGCCGTTTCCATCAATTGCCGGCGGCCGACATATTTCGGCGAAATCACCGTGCCGTCGTCCGCCTTGCCGCCCATCAGATAGGTAAGCACGGCCTTCGGCGACAGGCTCCAGCCGGCGGGCTTCTGGCGGTCGTCGCCGCGCGCGAGCGCCTGCAGTTCGGCGGCATAGACCTGCTCGGCCGGAAGGCGGATGGCTGCGTTCATGCGATCATCTCCGGGTTGATCATCTGTTGGATTGGGAAGGCTTTTCGGCCAGCGCCGCGTTGATCCGCAGCAGGCCGAGCGATGGGGATGCGGGCGGCAGGCCGGCGGCGACGACCTCGCCGATCAATTTCTCCGCCGTCGCCGCCGTGGCGAGAAAGCCTATGGCCTCGAGATACTGCTCAGCGCTTCGTTTCATGACGTCGTTGTCGCCCGAGACGGCGGAGCGCAGCGCCGAAAGCGTCTTGCCTTTTGCGAGGTCGCCCCATTCCAGCCAGCCTGCTTCGGCGCCTTCGACCTGATTTAGCGCGTGCAGATTCTGCGCGTCATTCAGGATCTGACTGATCAGGAGACGCTTCCTGCCGCCGTCCAAACGCAACATGAGTTGGAGGACGAGAAGCGCCAGCTTGCCGCCTTCGGCGACAAGCATATCCGCCAAACAGGCCACCGCCGCATCGCTGCCGGACACCGAGACCATTAGAACGAGAAAACGATCGGCATTGTCATCGACGCCGAATTGCCATGCGCCGATGAATTCAGGCTCTGTCTTGCCGAAGCGAGCGACAAGATCGCCGAGGTAGCAGGATGCGAACAAGTCGGCGCGACGGGCTTGTTGCGCAGGCGACTTGAGTTTTGTCGGTGCGTAGGTGGTGCGGCGGCGAATGAAGCCGGATTTACCTTCCTCGATGAAAGCGGCAAGCTCGGCTGTCGGATCTTCCGACCCGCCATCAGCCGGATTGCCATGCTCTCCCAACCTTGCCAGGAGCCGGCCGGCCATTTCGCGCACCTTGCCCGAGCGATCGGCGGACAGGCTCTTCAGGAACGGCACGTCGTCGGCACCCAGGCCGAAGCGCATGAGTTCGACGAGCGCTAGCCTGACCTCCGCCGGCTCGCTGGCCCCTTTGGTCTCGATAAGCGTTCGCGCCAAGGCAGGTGTGGTGCGCCGCAAATCGATCAGTGCGGTACGGCGCGCCGCGGGATAGAAATCATCCCAGGTCTCCGCAGTCAGTTGCTCGCGCCGGGACTGTTTCTCACCGTCCGCGCCTGCCTGCCAGTCGACCCAAGGGGCATAGACCTCGGGACTTTCCTGATCCGACGCAGCGGGCATCCAATCCATCGGATGCAGCACGAAGCCGCGGCTGGCGACGAGCGCGGCCACGCGGGTCTTGAGCCTCACTTCGGCTGCATATTTCAATGCAGCACGCAGCAACGGCCGCAGCCGTTCCGGGAGCGTCGGCATGGCCAGCACCGGCAGCGGCGGACGGCGTTTCAAGGTTTTCGCCGCCGCCGGCCGAAGCGCGACATCGAGCGCCTGCGCGGCAATGGCCAGCAGCCGCCTCTGCTGCTCGTCCGGGCTGGCCGCAGCCGCCACTTCCTTCCATTCGGCAGGGGCAAGTTCGAAAGCGGCGCCGCCGGAAATCCAGCCGTCGCGCAACCTTGCCAGCCCTGCCTGCTCGAGTTCGTTCACGACAGATCGAGCCTCCCCATATTGCTCTGCGACGCAAGAAGCTCGAGCCTGGCGCCGTTCCAGAGCGCCGCCGTGGCTGCAAGCTCGAGGCCGAGCAATGTCTGGTTGACCGATCCCGCGACAGGCAGGGCAATGCCGTGCGGATCGCCCGCAGCCTGCCACCAGGCGCCTTCCTTCTCGTCCAGCGCGATCGCGCCGGCAGGCAGGATGACCGGGCAATCCGACAGCCATGGCGCGCCGTCCTGGAAGGCGGCATAGGCGGCAAGCGGATCGCCGGCTGCGTCCGAGCCGAAGGCTGGCCAAGCGCCTGGTGCCGAATCACCGAGCCGTTCCACGACCAGCGCCCGTAGCGGATTGCGCGATGGATAGAATACGAGCTTGGCCTTGAAGCGATCTCCCGGCGCGAAGGCGCCGGACCGGCGCCCGGCCGAAGCCGGGAAGAAATCGAGCAGAACGGCAAATCGCGGCGCCGGGCTCTTCAGATCGAGCAGCCATGTCGCATGGCTGACAAGCCCGTCGCGGCGGGTTTCTATCTTCTCGCCGAGCACCTCCCAATCGCTCTCGACCTGAACGGCGTCGGGGTTGGCGAGGACCTGCTCGCGCGTCTCAGATGTCGACACAAGTCGTTTCAGCTCGGGATCATCGGGCGTGGCGCGCCAAGCCTTGGCGAGCATCACCAGCTTGCCGAGCTCGCGGATCGCGGCATCCGGCTTCTCCTCGCCGCGCAGCGCCATCAACCGCGCCGGCAACTCGTCGACGCGGCCGGCAAGCGCTGTGGCCTTGAGGTCGACCAGCCGGGCTGCAATGCGGCGGCAGCGCTCGCTGCAGGCATCGACGAACCCGGCAAGGCCGAGCCGGAGCTGGTCGGCTATCCATTGATCGAGCTCGTCCAGCGCTGCCGCCACGGCGCTTCGCGTGTCCTCGGCCCGCTTGCGCTGTGCCGCCTCGCGGCGTTCAGCGGCCACGGCATCTTCGACCGGAGCGCTCTGCTCGGGCCGCGATGCCTCGTCGATGCTTTTGCCTTCCGAGTTTGCCGCCGCCTGCGTCGCTGGCTGCCCGGGCCGGCGGCGCCGGCCGAGCCAGTCGTTGACCCAATCCGGCGTCTGCTCGACGCGATCGAAGCTGGCCGGCGCGGTGGCGCCGATCCACATCAGCCCCAGTATGTGCTTGCACGGGAATTTCCGCGACGGACAGGTGCATTTGTAGCCATGGTCGCCGGTATCGAATGCTACACGGTAGGGATTCGATCCCGAGCCCTGGCATTCGCCCCAGATGAGCCCCAGTTGCTCATTTGTCTCGAGCCGAGGCCAGTTCGACCGCTTGGTCAGCTTCGAGGCGGCGCTGAGCGAGGCCTGGTCAGGGGCAAGCGCTTCAATGGTTTTCAGGTCCAGTTGCAAGCCGCGCCTCTCATGACCCCGAAGTATGATTCCGCGACGATAGATAGCCGTTTGCGGCGCGCTGGTGTAGCTCCAGCCTCCGCAAAGTTAATTCCTTGTCTAACGTTCGGTTTCCTGATCAGGCTGGGCCGGTAATGTCGGCTTCAGACGACCCCCGCGCCGCGGACGAGATCGACGAAGCGGGCAAAGACTTCCGTGTGGCGGTCGACGTCGGCCGGCGACGTCGCCGGACACATCAGGAACATGGTGTGGAACGGCGTCACCAATATGCCCTCGTTCATGTAGAAGGCATGCAGCAGCGTCTCGAGGTCGCCGCGCCGGCCGGCAATGACATCGGCGCCGTTCGTCGGCGGTGCGGGCATGAACATGATCTCGGCGCGGGCGCCGACCTGCGTCACATGCCAGGGCAATCTGCTGGCGCTGATGATGCCGCGCGCGGCTTCGGCCAGGCGCGAGGCATTGGCGATCATGACCTCGAAATTGGCGGGGGTCAGCACCTCCTCCAGCACCGCGCGCATGGTGGCGACGGTCAGCGCATTGCCGGCGAGCGTGCCGCCGATGCCGAGATGCGCCGACTGGCGCACGCGCGGATTGACCATCGGCACGATCGCCCACAACCGCTCGGCGATCTCCCGCGAGACGCCGAAGACGCCGGCCGGGATGCCGCCGGCAATCGCCTTGCCGGCAACCAGCATATCCGGCTCCAGCCCGTGCTGAGCGGTGTAGCCGCCCGGCCCGCTGGAGATGGTGTGGGTCTCGTCGATGATCAGCACCGTGCCGGTGCGGCGGGTGATCTCGCGCAGCGCCTGGTGAAACCCGTCGGCGACCGGAATCATGCCGAAATTGGTCATCAGCGGCTCGGTCAGCACGCAGGCGACGTCGCCAGCTGAAAGCGCCTCCTCCAGCGCCGCGACGTCGTTGAACTCGACAACCCTGGAGACGGCGGAATGGTCGACGCCGTTGGGATGGATCGTGTTGCGCAGGCCGACGCGGCCGTCGCGGATCTCGACATGCGCCTCCTCGACGCCGCCGTGATAGCAGCCGGAGAAGACCAGCACCTTGTCGCGGCCGGTGATTATGCGGGCAATGCGGATGGCGCCGCGATTGGCGTCGGTGGCCGAGGTGGTGAGCGTCCAGTAAGGCAGGCCGAAGCGGCGCGTAAGCTCTGCGCCGACCCAGAGGCTGTCCTCGGTCGGCAGCATCATCGTGGTGCCGTTCCGCAACTGGCGAAGGGCGGCGCGGGTGACCGCCTCCGGCGCATGGCCGCACATGCCGCCGGTGTCGCCAAGGGCGAAGTCGACATAGTCGTGGCCGTCGATGTCGCTTATGTGGGCGCCGCTGGCCGACGCCGCATAGACCGGGAAACCGCCGGCCCAGCGGCGCATCCAGTGCGAGGGACCGCCATAGAGGAAATGCCTCTTGCCCTCTTCCCACGCCGCCGCCGAGCGCGGGTGGGTTTCGAGGAAGCGCTGTTGCTCGCGGTCGAGCAGGTCGCCGGTTGTCTTTGAATGCAAAGCGTTTTTGGCAGCCGTCACGGGGCGAAGCCTCCCTTGTGTGCCGTCAGTTGGGCACAAGATGATTTTCTTGTCGGTTCACTATTTGAACCATCGTTTTGCATGTTATAGACAAACTGCAGGCTACCTCGGCTGCTGTCAAGTTAATTCACATGCGAACTATCTTGGAGAATGCATCATGAGCACGGTGGGCAAGGCGGTCTCGCTGCTGGAGCTGTTCACGCTCGACGAGCCGGAGATCGGGCTGTCCGACCTCGCCCGCAAGGCCGGCCTCGACAAGGCGACAGCCCGGCGTTTGCTGATGGCGCTCGCCAACCATCGGCTGATCGAGCAGGAGCCGCAAAGCCGCCGCTACCGGCTGGGCGCCGGCCTGTCGCGGCTGGCCCGCATCCGCGACGCGCATTTCCCTTTCGTGCGCGTGGCGGCGCCGGTGGCGCGGGAGCTGTCGCTCGAAACCGGCGAGACCGTGCATCTGTCGGAGTTCAGCGCTGGCGCGCTGCTCACCGTGCATGTCGAACTGTCGGCGAAGGCCAACCGCGTCAATGTCGACGTCGGCCAGATCCTGCCACTGCACGGCACGGCCTCCGGCATCGCCTTCCTCGCCGCGTCGCGGCTGCAAGTGGTCAGCGCCTATCTGGAGAAGCCCTTGCAGGCCTTCACCGCGCATACGGTGACAGGACCGGACACGCTGGCCAAAGCCATCGCTTTTGCCGCCGCAAGCGGCTATTCGCGTAGCTCGCAGGGCTATGAGGAAGGCGTGCACAGCATCGGCGCCGCGATCCTCGGCGCCGACGGCCAACCGATCGGCGCGCTGGCGGTGGCGTCCCCCGTATCCCGCGTCGACGATGCGGTCGCGGCCAAACAGGGCGAGGCTGCGGTCACGGCGGCGCGCCTGATTGCGGCACGGCTACCGGCGAGGCGTGACATCCCGCATCGGCGAGGCTGAACTCGCCATACTCGCGGCTGCCGCTCATTGGTCGCGGTCGCCGAACCAGGCGAAGCCCCCCTCTTGTCGCCTTCATTTGAAACTTTGAACGTTGTTCACTTTTCTTTTGAACGCCGTTCACAATGTGCTATATTGCGTTATGAACATCGTTCATGGAAAATGGGCGGCGAAGAGGATGACGAAGCCTGCTGATTGTATCCGGCCCTGAAACCAGCCAGCGCCGACCCGGCTTAACCCTGAAACGAAAGGATCATATCGATGGCCATCAACAGCTATGTTTCCAACCAGTCGAGTGCCTGGAAAACGTCCATCGCCATCACCAAGACGCTGCGTGACGCGGAGGAAACGGGCCGGTTCATCAACAGGCTGCAAGGCGCCAAGACCGAAAAGCTGATGATGGATATCAACCGCAGTAACGAAGTTTAACCGGCTTCCCGCTTAAAACGAGGCTCAAACCGCGCAAGCAACCGCTGACCGATCCATCTCGGATTGCTCGATGGCCTTGCCCAATGGAACTTGCCATGAACACCCATCTGATGATGTCGCGGCGCTTTGCGCCTCTCTTCTGGACGCAGTTCCTGTCCGCCTTCAACGACAACTTCCTGAAGAACACGCTGGTGTTCCTCATCCTCTTCACCCTTGCCGCGGACCAGGCGGCGTCATTGGTGACCTTGGCCGGCGCCATTTTCATGGCCCCCTTCCTGCTCTTGTCCGCGCTTGGCGGCGAGATCGCCGACCGCTTCGACAAGGCTTTCGTGGCGCGCAGGCTGAAGTTCGTCGAGATCGGCGCCGCCTTGCTGGCCGTAATCGGCATCGCGCTGTCGTCCATTCCGGTGCTGCTCACGGCGCTGTTCCTGTTCGGCGTGATTTCGGCGCTGTTCGGCCCGATCAAATACGGCATCCTGCCCGATCACCTCGAGCGCAAGGAACTGCCGCGCGCCAACGCCTGGATCGAGTCGGCCACCTTCGCCGCCATCCTCGGCGGCACCATCGCCGGCGGCGTCGTCTCCGCCGACGGCATCGGCGTTGCGGTGTTCGGACCGATCATGATGGCGCTTGCCGTCGGCTGCTGGCTCGTCAGCCGCTACATCCCGGCGACCGGTGCGGCCGCGCCGAACCTGGTGATCGACAAGAATGTCCTGCGCTCTACCTGGCGTCTGGTCAGCGAATTGCGCACCAACCAACGCATCTGGCGGGCGGCGCTGATGGCGTCCTGGTTCTGGCTGGTCGGCGCCATCGTCCTTTCCATCCTGCCAACCCTGGTCAAGAATTCGCTCGGCGGCACCGAGATCGCCGTGACCGCCTATCTGGCGGTCTTCGCGGTCGCCGTCGCCATCGGCTCGGCCATCGCCGCCTGGATGTCGCAGGGACGCATGGTGCTGTTGCCCGCCCCTGTCGGCACCGCGCTGATGGCCGTGTTCGGGCTGGACCTCGCCTGGAGCGTGTGGGGCCTTCAGGCCTCCGCCCAGGCGCAGACGCTCAGCGCCTTCTTCTCTGGCCCGAACACCATCCGAGTCGCCATTGATCTCGCCGGCCTGGCGATCGCCGGTGCCTTCCTTGTCGTTCCCACCTTCGCGGCCGTGCAGGCCTGGGCGCCGGAGGACCGGCGCGCCCGTGTCGTCGCCGCGGTGAATGTCGTCAGCGCCGGCTTCATGACCCTCGGCGGCGGCATCGTCGCCGCCATCCAAGGCGCTGGCGTCTCGATCGCCGGCGTGCTGGCCGGCCTTGCCGTGGTCAATGCCGTCGCCGCCTGGCTGATGCTGAAATACCTGCCGACGAATCCTTTCCGCGAT
>NZ_RZOI01000252.1:0-7588 GCF_004022645.1 Mesorhizobium sp. M4A.F.Ca.ET.020.02.1.1
GCCGACGAATGACGCAGGCATTCCCTCACCGCTCTCCGACTCGGCGCGTTTCTTGATCAGGGCAATGACGTCCGTTGCGAATTGATCGGCCATTCTGTTTCCTGTCTTTCTTTCCCGCGTTTCGACCTGGACGCGGCTCAGTTCCTGAGGCGCGCCGCCTCGCGAAAATAGCCACCACGCTTGTGCGACTGACAAAGCCCAATGCTCATAAAGCCGGATCAGGTCCGGCCGGTGTGTGGCGTAGGTGCAGTATGACGATGTGAGCCGCTACACCGTGCGCGTCTCCCAGTCTGTCCATAGGCTCGGAAGAAGTCGGACAGTTTGACATGGCCGGTCAGTTGCAACTCCCTTTCCCAACACTCCACTGCCCGGTAGAGCGCATGAAAAATCTCCTTTCGGGCGGTTTCTTAAGACGCTCGCCACGCCATGAGGCAGTGGGGCATCGGTGTCCGTCAGGTGCTTCTGCCCATGCAGGATTCCACAACATTGATGAAATCGTTTGTTTCGATGAAAGGCATCCACACTTTGGATAGTTGACCACGCGTTTCAAAGGTCGTGAACTACATCTCCTCGTTGTGCTCGACGCACTCCCGACAGAGCGCAACCTCATGGGCGCGGCATGCAAGATTAACCGAGCCCAGCCGGTCATGAGTGCGGCCGGCGCTCGGCTGCTCGATTATTTGCGCGATGAGCTCGCGACCATGTCCGCGGAGGTATTCAAACTTAACGCTGCGTCCGGGAGCTCTTGCCCTCCAGTTCGCGACGCTCTCCTGCCCATCCAGTGCTCGTTTATTTCGTCGGATAGTTTGACCCGGCTCTACCGAATCGCCGCTTCAGGATCATTCTTTCCGATTTCGTCACGCTCGTATTTCTGCCGCGCCCTACACCGATTAGGCGCGAACAAACTGAGCGCCTTGGAACCCGAACCCGTGCGTCGTGACCGGGAGCATCCGGGGCGAACTCATGCGCTCGGGGGCATCGCATCACCGGACGGCGACAGGCACGGTCGACCGGCATCTCGGCATCGGCTGGGAATTCGTCCATGGTCTGCATTGACGACGCTTCCTGAGGCCACGTAGCTCTTATGCCAAGCTGGGCGCCCGGGTCGAGCGCGTAATGACGACAATTGCTTCGCTACAGGTCAAACGCTTTCCGGGCCACCTGCAAAGTCTTCACCCGGCCGTACAGCGCCCAAGACCACTGATGTGATCGACAAGAGCCTTGTTGATAAATCTGCGCTATTCTCCTGTCGCGCACGGACGACCGCGTGGCGAAGAGCAGGGTCCGAGATGAGAGCCCTGCCGCGCAGCTTCTATCGTCGCGCCTCGTTTGCGGCATCCGTGCCTACCCTCTTCGGACCTCGTGGGTTCCAACCGGCGGCGAGGCGTGCATAGGCGCCCTCGGCCTGCTCCACCCAGCGGCGCTCTTCTTCCCGGTGGCTCTTTATGTTGTAGGCGTGCGCGGCTCCCTTTTGGCCGCGCACAGCCTTGCTCCCGGCCTTGAGTTCCACATCGCGCAAGCTTCTTGGCATGCAGGGAGGGTCGAGCCCACGCGTAACTCTCGCCCTTCATCAACAGATGCCAGATCACGACAGAGAGTTTGCGTGCGGTTGCCACGGCCGCGACATGCTGTCCGCGCCGGGCTCGCACGCCGCAGGGAGAAGGCTCGCAACGGTCCGGGAGCACGAGCGGCCGCCCAGGCCGCCTCGACGAGCATGCCGCGCGCATGACCACGGCCCTGCTTGGTGATCCGCCCATGGTAGGCCGGACCTGGCCGGACTGTCGGACGCTTGGGTTCAACCCGAGATAGGTCACGAGCTTCTGCGGATCGTCGAAGCGCGACACGTCGCCGATCGCCGCCTTCATCGCCAGCGCGACGGTGATGTCGACGCCGGGAATGGTCATCAGCCGCTTCACGCCTTCATCCTCGAGAGCCGAGCGGGCAAGATCGCGTTCGATGACCTGGAGGTCTTCGCCCAATCGGTCGAACTCGCGCAGATGCCGATCGATCGCGAGGCGCTCGTCCTGCGGTACGACCTGCTCGATTAACCAGGTCCGACCCTTGGCGCCGCACAGGTCGGCATGCGGGCAGGACGGGATCAGGTGGCTATGAAGGATCGACTGGATGACGGTCTTCAATCGAGATCTCTGTCGGACAATCTGATTGCGCCGTGTCACCTGTCGACGCAGAGCCTGCGTCGGCTCGTCCGCAATCCAGACTTCTGGCAAGAAGCCGCTGGCATAGAGCTGCGCAAGAACGTCGGCCTCGATCGTCGTTTTGATCTTGGCATAGGCAATGATACGCACCTGTTTCGGGTTGCCGATCCCCACCTTCTTCACATGCGGCGCAACCACAGCCGTAGCGGACGTCGCGTTGCCGGTGGCCTCGATCACCCCGACATCGTTCGGCGACAGCTTCGCGGCGAACGCCGCCAGCAGATCGCGCCGCATGTCGACGCGGCCGAGTCGCCTGAGCCTGCCATCCTCCCATGCCACTGCTTCGGCGAAGGCGCGGTGAATATCCAGTCCGATGATGCGCATGCCCGTTCCTCCTTCTTGGCTCGGTCAAAGACGGGAGCTGGCGGGTAACACGACATCTACTGATCCGCGCTCGCAGCGCCTCCGGGAAAGTCGCGAGGGGCGGCGATGTAACGAGCTCGGGCTCTCAGCCCACGGTCTATTGACGGCCTGCCTGCACCTTCGTGCTCCCGGTGCCCCACGTCCCGGATGGGCTCACCATAAGGGCGTTCCAAAACAAGAACGGCAGGACGAAAAGGCACCACAGATCACCACCGGATAACAGCAAGGCCAAGCGCTTCGTTCAGACAGGCTTGCGCCAATGGGCTTAGGCCGAGCCTACAACAGCTCTCAAAAACGCTGCCGAACTGCTGCATTGGCTTCGCCGATACAACACAGGCCTCACGGCAGCTTAGGATCAAACCGCCCATCAGTCGCCTCGGACCACGCCTTGCTAGGTCGGGGCCGCCGAAGACGCTGGTTGATAGCCCGGCGCCATCGGCCCGGCATTTCAAACCGCCAATCTCTGACCTGCACAGTACGTACGATTGCTCGCTTCGGCAGATCACGCGGCTCATATGTCGGACCTTAACGTCATCCATCATAAACTTTTTGCGACAAAAGATTGCAAGAATGCTAAATTGTTAAAGTCGTTTGTTTCGGTTAAAGGCATCCATCCCATGGATGGCTGATGACATGCGTTTCAAAGGACTTGATCTAAATCTCCTCGTTGTGCTCGACGCACTCCTGACGGAGCGTAATCTCTCGGCGGCGGCACGCAGGATCAACCTGAGTCAGCCCGCCATGAGTGCGGCCGTCGCCCGACTGCGCGATTATTTCCGCGATGAACTGTTTACGATAAGAGGTCGCGAACGATTTCTAACCCCGCGTGCGGCAGCATTTGCCCCCGCAGTTCGCGACGCTCTCCAGCACATCCAGTGCTCGATTATTTCTTCGGATCCGTTTGACCCAGCTCGAGCCGATCGCCTCTTCAGGATCATTCTTTCCGATTTCGTCACGCTCGTGTTTTTCGAAAAGCTTGTGGAGCGTATTGCACGGGAAGCCCCCGCCGTCAGCTTCGAACTGCTGCCTGTCGACGATAGCCCCGATGAGCTTCTCCGGCGCGGTGACGTCGATTTTCTAATTCTACCGGATATGTTCACGTCGAGTGTGCATTCAAGCGTTCCGCTGTTTGACGAGAAGCTCGTGTGCGTAGGCTGTCCCACAAACAAGCAGCTGCCACAGCAGCTTACATTCGAGAGATACATGTCGATGAGGCACGTCGCGGTCAGGTTCGGGCGTACGATGAAGCCGTCTATCGAGGAATGGTTTTTGCTTGAGCATGGCCTTAAGAGACGTGTCGAGGTCGCCGTGCAGGGCTTCAGCATGATTCCACCTATGGTGTCCGGCACAGCTCGTATAGCGACCATGCCCTTGCGGCTGGTCAGGCATTTCGAAAACACGTTCCCCCTGCGGGTTATCGAACTTCCGCTGCCATTTCCCACATTCACCGAGACCCTCCAATGGCCGGCCCTCCACAATAGCGATCCGGCAAGCATCTGGATGCGGGAGATAATGATGCAAGAGGCATCTCGGATGGCTGTCCCGCTGTGAACCCACGGAAAATTCAGGCGCACCTATAGTCACTACTCCTGTCACCATCTACTCTGACGACAATAGCCCTCGCCGGATAAAGTCGATGCTGGCGGCAAGTGCGCCTGCGAGATCGTCCAGAGAATGGACTTCCTCGACCAGCTCGAACGAGAAAGGTCCCGCGTAGCCGCCATCCAGCAGCGCCTGAATCTGGCTGCCATTGTCGGAACCTGCAAGAAAGCGATCGGGGTAAATCCAGAAGGTCGGGTCGTTTACGCTTGAAATGTGCACCAGGCCGGTAAGCTCGCAGAACAGGCATGTCTCCCCGGCCAGGGTGTGGTGGAACGTGTCGTGCACGAGGCGAAAGACGGACTGGCCATCAACCGCGGCAACGGCCTCGGCCGCTTCCTTCTTTGATCGAAGCGAGCAGGTTCGGAAACCCAGCGGCTCGATAAGACCGATCAGACCCCGCGACTGGAGGATTGGCTTGATCTCGTTTAGAGCGAAACGAAGATTGTCCTGGCGCTCGCTATTGGTGGGCCACGAGCTGCGGTTGGCCGGCACCAAAACGAGCGTCTCCGCCCCGCACGCCGTCGCATAATCGGCGAGGTTGCTTGCCTCGGCCTGACGCGTTGGAGTCCAGTCGTTGAACCGCTGCAAGGCGTTGACAGAGATGATCGTGATGCCCGCTTCGGTAGCGGCAAACCGGACGTCCGCAGCCGGAATGCCGCGTGCGACAGGATTGCTGAAATGAGGGTAACGGATTTGGACGTCGGTCAGGCCTTGGTCACGGGCAAGCGCGAAAAGCGCACTGACGTCAAGGCGGGGCGCCGCCATGTGATCGAGTGCAAAGCGGGGCGATACCTGGCGCATTGCTTGACTTTCCTTCCATGAAGCGCGGCTGCCATTTCGGCATCCGGCTTCTTTCAAGACGGAACCACGCCGGTTCACAGATCGGACAGAGACGGCCGAGTCAATCGAGCTTTCCTTTCATCGGTGAAAGGAAAATGGGCGCTCATGATAGAAATCCATCAAGCTCAAATATTTTCCGGAAGATAAATGTCGAACGGCAGAAATGTCTGCCCCGGGCTCTCCGCGACGCCGGCTTTGATGGCCCGCTCCATTGCCATTATCAGCTCCTGGCAAAGTCGGCGCATTGGCGTGCCGACCGCCATCGTCAAGATGTCATCCGCAAGCGCCCCACGTGACTGCGGCGTCATTTCACTCACGATCGCGACGAGATCCTGACCGCTCCCCTCTTCTCGGAGCGCGGAAATTGCCCCCTCTATCCCCCCGCCGGCCATATAGAAGCCGACGAGCTCTGGTTCCCGCTGCATAAGATCCAGCAATTTTTCGTAAGTGAGCTGCCGTTCATCAAGGTTCACGAGCGCATCAAGCACCTCGAATTTTGGCGCGTTCTCACGAAAATACGCACGAAAGGCCGTTTCCCGCGTCGCATGCGCCTGGAAGCGATGGCTTCCGACAAACACCGCCACCTTGCCGGGCCGTTTTGCGGTCTTGGAAAACACCCAAGCGGCAGTCCGTCCGACCTTGCTGTTGTTGAGGCCGATGTAGCCCTCGCGCACGCCATCGGCGAAGTCGGATAGCAGCGAAAATACCGGGATACCTTTCGCCTTGAGCTCCTCGACTGATGCTGTGATTTTCGGGTGATCGGCCGCCACCATGGCGATCGCCTGGCAGCGGCTCCCAAGGTCCTTAAGAAGCGGGAGCAGGTCACGCGGCAAATGTGACTGCGCGAACTCGATGATCGGAAGGCCGTGGAAGGATTTAGCCATACTGACCGACTCTTCGATCTTGCGAGCGAAATCTTGGTAGAAATCGTGGGTAGGTTTTCTCAAGATGAAGCCCAGCTTGTAGTGCGGCAGGTGCTGCTGCAAGCGCTGTTTGATGAGACCGGCAGCATGATAGCCGATCGCGTGCGCGGCCGCATGGACCCGCTGGGCGGTCTCCTCTCGCACCGGAAGGCGGACGTTCAGAACCCGATCGACTGTTGCTACGCTGACTCCGGCTTCGCGGGCGAGATCGGCAATTGTGACGCGCTTTCCCCTAGCGATTCTGATCGGCCGGTCCTCCATCATCCGGTGCGCTCCCGCGACGGCTTGGGGCGGCAAGCTGAAATAGTTCCCACACCCGGCGGTTGATAGCGCATTCGACGAACAGCGCTCCATGCGCACCCAGATGAGTTTCCGTGAACCGTTCGTTTGCTTAGGGGCTTCATGGTGTTGTATTACTCACTGCGTTAGTACTCTATTTCCAGCGCTCTTTGGAGGCTGGCAATTCGACTGTTGTGGCAAGGCCGCGACTTACACGTCGCGCTGTTGCGATTTTGCTTGCGGGGAGCCAGTTTGATGTAACCCTAACCGCGGAAAGCGGCTTCCATCCGTGACTGGTCCAATTCGCCTTCCCAGCGAGCGACAACGAGCGATGCCACCGCATTACCGACTAAATTCGTCAGCGCGCGGCATTCCGACATGAAGCGGTCCACGCCAAGAATTAGAGCCATTCCGGCAACGGGAACACTCGGCACGACAGAGAGAGTAGCGGCCAATGTGATGAAGCCGGCGCCGGTGACGCCTGCCGCACCCTTCGAGGAAAGCATCGCAATTAGCAGCAGGAGGATCTGATCGGCAATTGACAAATCTGTGTTCGTCGCCTGCGCGATGAAGAGGGCGGCGATCGTCATGTAGATATTGGTACCGTCCAGATTGAATGAGTATCCAGTAGGGATGACGAGACTTACGACCGAACGCGCGGCGCCGGCCTTCTCCATCTTCTCCATGAGCGAGGGCAGCGCGGCCTCCGAGGAGGACGTTGCCAGGACAAGCAGCAGTTCGTCCTTGATGTAGCGGACAAGAGAAAAGATCGAGAAGCCGTTGTAGCGGCAGACCGCGCCGAGAGCCCCGAACACGAAGAGGAAGGCGGTAAGATAGAACGTCGCGACCAGTATCGCGAGGTTGGCCACCGAACCGATACCGTATTTGCCGATCGTAAAGGCCATTGCGCCGAAGGCGCCGATGGGTGCAGCCTTCATCAGAATGCCGACGAGCTTAAAAATGGGGGCGGTAAGCGCCTGGAGAAAGGTAACGACCGGCCTGCTCGTCTCTCCGGTCATCGCCAAAGCAATGCCGAACAGGACCGAGAAGAACAAGACTTGCAGGATGTCGCCTTCCGCGAAGGCACTGGCAATCGTTGACGGGATGATGTTCATCAGGAAGCTGGTCACGGACTGCTCGTGAGCCGTGGCCACATAGCCCTTAACGGCTTGGACATCGAGCGAGGCCGGATCGATGTTGAGGCCGGCGCCAGGCTGAACGATATTCGCGACAATCAGTCCGACAACGAGTGCAAGCGTCGAGAAGGTGAGGAAATAAACCATCGCCTTGGCGGCAACTCGGCCGACCTTCTGCAGATCGCTCATGCCGGCAATGCCGGTCGCAATTGTCAGGAAGATGACAGGT
>NZ_RZOI01000253.1:0-7579 GCF_004022645.1 Mesorhizobium sp. M4A.F.Ca.ET.020.02.1.1
GCGCAGCCATTGCCGTTCGACGATCCCAAGAAAACCAAGCGCACCGCCAAGGGCTGAGGCATCATCGACAGCGAGGGGTTTCGAGGCACGAAGGAAGAATGGCAACAAAGACGATCATCAGCCGGCCCATCTACGGAACCCTGTCTCCGCAGCCCGGCAAGCACCATCTATTCGTGGCGGATGCCGAAGGCGCGCTCGCGATCGTCGACATGGCCGGCAAGGCGCCGGCCGAGTTCTTCGACGATGCCGAGATCGTCTTCATTCCGGGTCCCGACGGCAAGCACATTGGCGCTCTCGAAGCGCTGAAGCCGGCGCAGCTCCATATTGCGCCGTCCTTCCCCAGCCTGCTGCCGCGATTGAGGCAGACCCTGACCAACGCCCATATGGGCCTGCGTCTCTATCTTAGCGGCACCGAAGGGCTGATCGGCCAGGCCATGCAGGTGGCGCTCGAGGCCGGCATCGACCACACCTCCATGCAGACCGAGCATCGCGGCTCGCTGGCGCGCCGCATGCAGTGCGTGCACTGCAAGGGCATCACCGAGAACGTGACGACGCAGCCGGCGACCTGCGCGCATTGCGGCCTGCTGCTTCTGGTGCGCGACCACTATTCGCGGCGCCTGGCCGCCTTCCAGGGCGTCTGCATCAATGCCGAGGATCGCTCAGAGATTCCTTCGATGGAGGAGGTCTTCCGATGAGCACCGGCACCACCAAGCTCGACGTCGTCGTCAGCCATGTCGTCCCCGTCAACGATCTGGTCACCCGCTTCCATTTCCGCCGCCGCGACGGCGAACTTTTGCCGACTTTTTCCGGCGGCGCCCATGTCGTGGTCGAGATGCGCGACGGCGACCGCACCCGGCTCAACCCCTATTCGCTGATGGGTTCGCCGCTCAATACAAGCGAATACACGATCTCGGTTCGCCGCGACGATGTCGGCCGCGGCGGCTCGCTGTTCATGCACAGGTCGGTCAAGCCCGGCCTGGAGATGGTGATCAGCTATCCGGTCAATCTGTTCTCGCTCGACCTGAGAGCCAGGAAGCACCTGATGCTGGCCGGCGGCATCGGCATCACGCCGTTCATGGCGCAAACCGCGCAACTGGCGGGGTCGGGTGGCAATTTCGAGCTGCATTACACCTGCCGCACCGCTTCGCTCGGCACATATGCCGATATCCTGCAGCAGCGCTACGACCGCCGGGTGAAGCTTTACCACGACGATCGCGACGAGCGCATCGATCTCGACCGTCTGCTTTCGACGCAGCCGCTCGGCACGCATCTCTACGTCTGCGGCCCGGCCGGCATGATCAACTGGGTGCGCGACCGCGCCGCCGCTCTCGGCTGGCCGTCGGAAACCGTGCATTTCGAGCATTTCGCGGCGCCCCAGCCCGGCGCGCCCTTCGATGTGGCGCTGGCCGTCAGCGGCAAGACGATCCGTGTCGGCTCGCAACAGAGTCTGCTCGAGGCGATCGAGGCCGCCGGCGTCGATCCGCCCTATCTCTGCCGCGGCGGCGTCTGCGGCCAGTGCGAGACCAATGTCATCTCGGCAGACGGCAAGTTCATCCACAACGACCACTGGCTGAGCGAGGAAGACCATCGCTCCGGCTGCAAGATCATGCCTTGCGTCTCGCGCTTCGAGGGCAAGTCGCTGGTCCTGGAAAGATAGGAGGCGAGCTTGGGCATCACCTTTCGCAAGGAAACTTTTCGGGACGACTACACCTTCCGCAACAGCCCTGAGCACATCAGGCGCTTTCCGTTCCCGTTCAACGAAGACAGCTACATGTATGCCGTCAACATCGAGCCGCATGTCGTCGGCCCGAAAGGCAGCGTGCTGGCAAACCTGATCGACGTCGACGAGCACTATGTCGCCGAGATGCAGGATCGCGCGCTGGTGCTGGCCGAGGATCCGCTGCGCTGCCAGTCGCTGCCGCATATGACGCTGGCCGGCTGGGACCTGCTCGAGCTTTTGATGGAGCAGCAGGCGCTCGGCTATCCCGATCATTTCACGCTGACGCGCGACGGCGACCGCTGGCGCTGGATCAACCGGCCGCTCGGCATCGACGACACCTTCACCTTCGGCGACACCTCGACGCTGCCCTACGGCCCGATGGAATACATCACCCGCCAGAGCCAGGGCGATTTCTGCATCCTCGACCAGCGCGACGGCAATCTGTGGATGGATGCCGGCATGGTCACCACCCAGGCCGATTGGTCGCTCGATTTCGACATCGGCATGAACTTCTTCGAGTGGCACGCGCCGGTGCCGCTGGCGCACGAGAAGGGGATTTTCATCCGTGCGCTGAAGTTCCTCACCAACATCCAACAGGGCAAACCGGCGCGCCGCCTGAACTGGACGATGACCATCAATCCGCGCCTCGACACCAGCCCGGAGAACTACCACAAATGGGGTCCGGACCGGGCGACGGTCACGCCGGAGAATGTCGGCGACAAGGTGCATCTGCGCGTCGAGCTGCAGAGCTTCTGGCGGCTGCCGCGCTCGAACGGCATCGTCTTCCCGATCCGCTGCTATCTGATCAAGATGGACGAGCTGGTGACGCAGCCGAAATGGGCGTGTCGCCTTCACCGCGTCATCCGCGACCTGCCCGAGGAACTCGCCACCTACAAGGGCCTCACCCGCTACCGTCCGACGCTGGTCGAGTGGCTGTCGAAGCTGGATGACGGGAGCCCGACCAGCCCGGGGTTTGGGCCGGATTGAAACTGTCGGCGGGACAGCGCCCACCTCTGTCCTGCCAATCTCCCCCACGAAGGGGGAGATCAGCCAATCACCCAGCGCTGCTTTGCGGATAGCAGATGATGGAAAGGTACCGCATCGGCAGCCGCGTCAGCTGTTCCGGTCCGTGCGGTGCGTCGGCGTCGAAGAACAGGCTGTCGCCAGGTTTCATAGGATAGAGATTGCTGCCGTGCCGGTACACCACCTCGCCCTCCAGCATGTAGAGGAACTCCATGCCGGCATGCTGGAAGGTCGGGAAGACGTCCGAATCCTCAGTCAGCGTGATCAGATAAGGCTCGACGACGACGCCGCTGGTGTTGGAGCCGATATGGCCGAGCAGATTGTACTGGTGGCCGGCGCGCGTGCCGCGGCGCTCGACATCGAGGCCTTCGCCGGCCTTGACGAAGACGGCGCTATGCTCCTCCTCGAAGCGGCGGAAGAAGGCGGTGACCGGAACGCCGAGCGCGCGCGACAGCGCCTGTAGCGTCGTCAGCGACGGCGAAGTGATGCCGTTCTCGATCTTCGACAGCATGCCGAGCGAAATGTCGGTGGCGGTCGCGAGATCGGCGACGGTAATGCCGAGCTTCTTGCGGAATGCCCGCACCTCGCGGCCGATCGCCACTTCCAGCACCTTTTCGCGCGTGTCGCGAATGGCATGCGGGTCCTGGGTGAGCGGCGTGCGGATCGTTCGCCCGTTCGGGCCAATGCTCTTCGGCGAGGGCTTGCCCTTTGTGGCGCCGGCAGCGTGCTTGAGATCGGAAGTCTTCTTCGCCATGTCGCCCTCAGATTCTGCGAGAATTTCACTCATGGTGAACATATTCGGCGGCGATACAAGAGGGCAAACGCGACGGCAAGCCATCCTATGTCGCAGGGCCATTCCTCGCCAAATTGTCCGTCGCCGGTTTTCCGCGTGAAATCCGCTGCATGCCAACGCCGTTCACGCAGTTGGTTATTGACAGCACAAGAGGGCCAATTACTGTCACTGACAGTGAAATTTGTTTCGCTAGGGAAAATGAGAACGGGAGACCCGCCATGAACAGTCGCGTTGCCGTCATCGGAGCAGGACCCTCGGGTTTGGCTCAGCTTCGAGCCTTCAAGTCGGCCGCCGATAAGGGCGCCGAGATTCCGGAAGTCGTCTGCTTCGAGAAGCAGTCCGACTGGGGCGGCCTGTGGAACTACACCTGGCGTACCGGGCTCGACGAGCATGGCGACCCCGTGCATGGCTCGATGTACCGCTATCTCTGGTCGAACGGGCCGAAGGAATGCCTCGAATTCGCCGACTACACCTTCGAGGAGCATTTCGGCCGGCCGATCGCCTCCTATCCGCCGCGCGCTGTGCTCTGGGATTACATCAAGGGCCGCGTCGAAAAATCAGGCGTGCGCAAATGGGTGCGCTTCAACACGCCGGTGCGCATGGTCACCTATTCCGATGCGACGAAGAAATTCACCGTCACCGCGCATGACCGCAGCAATGACGTCACCTACTCGGAAGAGTTCGACAATGTCGTCGTCGCCTCCGGGCATTTCTCGGTGCCCAACGTGCCGTTCTTCGAGGGGTTCGCCACTTTCAACGGCCGCATCCTGCACAGCCACGACTTCCGCGACGCCATGGAGTTCAAGGGCAAGGACATCTTGATCATCGGTCGCTCCTATTCGGCAGAGGACATCGGTTCGCAGTGCTACAAATACGGCGCCAAGTCGATCACCTCCAGCTACCGCTCGAAGCCGATGGGCTTCAAATGGCCGGAGAACTGGAAGGAGGTGCCGCTGCTGCAGAAAGTCGTCGGCAAGACCGCGCTTTTCAAGGACGGCACCACCAAGGAGGTCGACGCCATCATCCTGTGCACCGGCTATTTGCATTCCTTCCCCTTCCTCACCGACGACCTCAAGCTCAAGACCGCAAACCGCATGTGGCCGCTGGACCTCTACGAGGGCGTCGTCTGGGAGAAGAATCCGAAGCTGTTCTATATCGGCATGCAGGACCAGTTCTACACCTTCAACATGTTCGACGCGCAGGCCTGGTACGCGCGCGACGTCATCATGGGCCGCATCAAGCTGCCGTCGGCCGAGGTGATGGCCGAGCATAGCGCCAAGTGGCGCGCGCGCGAGGAGACGCTGGAGGACGCCGAGCAGATGATCTGGTTCCAGGGCGACTACACCAAAGAGCTGATGGACCAGACCGACTATCCGGGCTTCGATGTCGAGGCGGTCAACCACACTTTCATGGAGTGGGAGCATCACAAGGTGGAGGACATCATGGGCTTCCGCGACCATGCCTACCGCTCGCTGATGACCGGCACCATGGCGCCGCTGCACCATACGCCATGGCTGCAGGCGCTGGACGATTCCATGGAGAGCTATCTTGAGGTGAAGGGCGTCGCGGCGGAGTAACGCTTTCGCGACCAGGCGCGCTTGCCGTCAGCCCGGCACGGCGACCCAGCCGTGCCGGCGCTGGTCGAAAACCGACCGCGTCGGCGCCGGAAACGATGGGTCGGCGAAACAGCCGACGGCAACGGCGACCGCCGCCGGCCGTCGCGACGGATACCAGAACACCGTCGAGCCGCACGTTCCGCAGAAGTGGAAGGCGATGGGACAGCCGCTGTCCGAATCGCGCTGGAATGTCCGCGACGACCCGGTGATCTCGGTCGTTGCGGCATCGACGAAGGCCGCTACGCCGAACGGGCTGCCGGTCCGCCGCTGACAGTCCAGGCAATGGCAAAGCGACACTATGTCGGGCTCCCGCTGGCAGCGGATCTGCAATTGGCCGCAGGCGCAGCTGGCTATCCGGCTGGTCATACTCTCTCTCCTTTGGGTGGTTTTGGCGCTTTGGGTTTTACCCCAGCCTCGCCCTGGCTTTCGCGGTCCAGGCGTTGAACAGCCGGTCGGCGACGATGCCGATGAAGGCGATCGCCAGGCCGGCCACGATGCCGCGGCCGGAATCGGCTTTGGACAGCGCGATGAACACCTCCTGGCCAAGGTCGCGCGTGCCGATCATGGCGCAGATGATGATCATCGCCAATGCCATCAGGATCGTCTGGTTGACGCCGAGCATGATCTCGGGCAGCGCCAGCGGCAGTTGTACCCGGAAGAAGGTCTGGCGCGGCGTGCAGCCCGAAACCTTCGCCGCCTCGATCAGCGCCGGCGGCACCTGGCGGATGCCGTGGTTGGTGTAGCGGATTGCCGGCACGACGGCGAAGGCTATCGTCGCGATCATCGCGGTGACGTCGCCGACGCGGAACAGCATCACCACCGGGATGATGAAGCAGAAGGACGGCAGCACCTGCAGCGTGTCGATGATCGGCGTGACGATCTTCTCGAAGCGCTCGCTGCGCGCGGCGGCAAAGCCGATCGGAATGCCAATCAGGCAGGAGATGAAGGCCGAGATGCCGCAGAGATAGACCGTCGCCATGGTCTTTTCCCAGAGCCCGGTGACCGCGCAGAAGGCGGTGAGACCCGCGACCAGCGCGGCAAGCCGCGAGCCGCCGAGCTGGTAGCCGGCAAGGCCGAGCAGGAACACAGCGCCAAGCCACGGAAAACCCTCGCAAAAGGCGCGCACGGGATTGAGCACGTTGAGGATAAGCGCCACGCGGAAGGCCTCGATCGTGTCGAAGAAATTGATCGTCACCCAGTTCACCGCCGCCTTCCACAACGGCGCCGTCGTGAAGGTGATCGCTTTCGGCACCGCCGCGAAGCTGGGCACCAACAGGCTGAGCAGCGTGGTGACGACAAGAATGGCGACAGCCCACGTCAGGTTGGGATAGCGCCGCCAGAAATTCGGGCTAGCCGCCTGGTGCGTCTGACCCATCGCGTGGTTGTGGGCGATCGCCTGGCTCAGCCGGTCGAGCGCGATGGCCAAGGCGACGATGGCGAGGCCGGCCTCCATCGCTTCGCCGACCTTCAGCGCCCTCAGCGCCAGCAGCACGTCATAGCCGAGGCCGCCGGCGCCGATCATCGAGGCGATGATCACCATGTTCAGGGCCAGCATAATGACCTGGTTGACGCCGACCATCAGCGTTGGCCGCGCCGAGGGCAGAAGCACGCGCCACAGTTTCTGCCTGGCCGTGCAGCCGGCCATCTCGCTGAACTCGTCGATCTCCGATGGCACGCGCTGCAGGCCGAGCATCGTCGCCCGCACCATCGGCGGCGTGGCAAAGATGGCGGTGGCGATCATCGCCGACACCGGGCTGTTGCCGAACAGGAGCAGCATCGGGATCAGATAGGCGAAGGTTGGAATGGTCTGCATCAGGTCGAGGGCAGGGGAGACGACGAACCTCTCCGCCCAGGGCTTGCGCCAGGCCCAGATGCCGACGAACAGGCCGGTGACGATGCAGAACGGCACCGCGATCGAGATCAACGCCAGCGTCAGCATGGCGCTGGTCCACTGGCCGAACAGCGCGACATAGGCAAAGCAGCCGCCGACCAGCACACCCAACTTCCAGCCGCCGGCGGCGCGGCCGGCGAGGAACGCCGCAACGCATACGCCGAGCCAGGACAGGCGCGGCAGGATGAAGGCATCCGCGCCATGGCCGATCTTGAAGTTCTTGGCCAGAAGATTGAGCGCGAAATCGAGCGGCACGCCAAGCACCGCCGTGATCGAGCGCGTCAGCCAGGAGAAGTTCGTCTTTATCCACTTCATCAGGTCGCTGATCCAGTCGGCGACCGGAATGACGGCGTCGGCCGGATAGTTGACCGCCCAGGGCACTTTGTCCTCGAGCAGGAACACGACCAGCACCGCGAGAAGCGCCAGCGCCCAGATCGCCAGCCAGCGCTGGACCGGCGGCCTGGCTTCGCTGACGCTCGCCGTCACCGTCATGCGCCGGCTCCGCTGCGCTCGATGCCGGCCAGCAGGTCGATCAC
>NZ_RZOI01000254.1:0-7576 GCF_004022645.1 Mesorhizobium sp. M4A.F.Ca.ET.020.02.1.1
CCGCCAGCCCGACCCACTGTTCCCAGGGGAAGGCCGCTGTGAGCTGTTTTGGGCGATGTGGCGGTTCGGCCTCATTGCCTTTCATGAAAGGCGCCAGCGTCGATCGAGCCAACGCCCTGTCAACGAACGACTCCGCCGTTTCGCCTTGCATCTCGGAGATCAGGGCATGACGCAGATTGTCCTCCCGTTCGCGGCGACCAAGAACATAGTCGATCCCATTGAGCATAGCCGCCGTGACGGCATCGGGATTGTTGATCGGGTCGAGCTGTTTTGCTGCAATCTGCGCGTTGAGCGCCCCTGCCACTGTAGGGCCAAGCCGCAGATCACCGGTCTGGTTCACGAGAGTCAGCAAGATGGCGGCCTGCGGAGAATGGTCAATCAGCTGCCCGATTGGCCTGATGGCTGAACCCATACCGTTTTGACGGTCGAGCGCCTGTACCTGCGCCGGCTGTTTGGAAATGTCGAAGAACGGGCGAAGATTGGCAGAGTTGAGGGCGTTGCGAAGATAACCGGTATGACGCTTGTCGATTAATGCCGCGGGCGGAAGGCGGTCGAGGTAGGCGACGTAGTCGGAGAGGTCGTCTTCTGCTGCCCGCATCTCGAGCGCTAGGAGCCAAACGCCTGCTTCTTCAGCCCTTTGGGCGAGCTGCGACTTTGCCTGATCATCGAGAGCGGACAGCGCCTGCGCAATTCCTTTGGCGGCGACCGACGCTTGGTAAAGATCCGACGTCTGCAAGCGCGCCAGTTCGTCCAGAAGCCAGTCGCCATCATCCTCCATGACCAGCGCGCGCCAGGCGGATTGGCCAAGCTGTGGCACAATCGACTGTGCCTTGGGCAGCGGCTGCATGCCGGCAATCATCGCCGCCCGGTCCGGCGTTGTTGCATAGGCAAGTCTGAGTTCGACAATGCGCTGCGGCGGATGACTGCGTTTTTCCAGGCTCGCCAGAAGCGCCGAGCCTTCGGTGTAGGCAAGGCCGCCATAGCGTATCTTCAGATACGCGGCGTCATCCCCGAAACGGTCGCGCCAGAAATTCGGGAACGTTGCCGGTTCGGCAAGCAGGAAATCGCCCGCGTCCAGGATGGCTGGCGCAAAGGCGCAAGCGCCGGGCTGCGTCTGCGCGGCAGCCGGCGCTATCGGCGCGGTCCCCATGATCGCCGCCACGACTGCAAGAACTGCCTGCCGACGCATGGTTTCCCCCTCCATTCCGCCGACCGATCGTATACCGGAAATCATCGCCGGCGCCAGCGCGCGGCCTCTGGCCAGAGCATGCACCCGTCCCCAAATGCTTGCGCCAGATGGCATCGATCCTATCTTGCAAGAGGAAGAAACATGCCGGAGCCGCAGCCTTGGCCGCAAGAAAGACAGCCGCCAACCGCTATTATCGCGGCCCGCCAAGCGATCATTTCGACGGCACCCTGTTCTTCAATCCCAATGGCAAGCCGCCCGGCCGCTTCGCCGACCTCCTGCGATGGCAGTTGGGCGGCGAGCGCGCGAAATGGCCGGCGGCCAATCCGAGCCCGTTCCATCAGGCGAGGCCGGACGAGCGCGTCGACGGCGCCGCGCTGCGCCTCACCATGGTCGGCCATTCCTCGCTGCTCATCCAGACGGCGGGGCTGAACATCCTCACCGATCCGGCCTGGTCGCAGCGCGTCTCGCCGCTGTCCTTTGCCGGGCCGAAACGTGTCAACGCGCCGGGCATCGCCTTTTCCCAGTTGCCGCCGATCGACCTCGTGCTGGTCAGCCACAACCATTACGACCATCTCGATCTCGCCACGCTGAAGCGGCTGAAGGCGAGGCACGACCCGCTGGTGATCACGCCGCTCGGCAACGACGCCATCATCGACGCCGCCGTCCCCGGCATGCGGCTCAGCGCGCATGACTGGGGCGACAGGCTCGACCTCGGCAAGGATGCCGCCATCCATGTCGAGCCGGTGCACCACTGGTCGGCGCGCGGCGCGCGCGACCGGCGCATGGCACTGTGGGCGGGGTTCGTGGTCGAGACGCCAAGCGCAAAAATCTATTTCGCCGGCGATACCGGCTTCCATGGCGGCGCCAACTACCGGCTGATGGCCGAAAAGCATGGCGGCTTCCGCCTCGCCATCCTGCCGATCGGCGCCTATGAGCCGCGCTGGTTCATGGAGCCGCAGCACCAGAATCCCGAGGAGGCGGTGCAAGGCATGATGCTTTGCAACGCAGCCCACGCCGCAGGCTGCCACTGGGGCACCTTCCAGCTCACCAATGAGCCGATCGACGAGCCTGCCCGCAAACTGGCCGAGGCGCTCGACGCCGAGCGCCTGCCGCGCGAACGTTTCCGCGCCTTGCGGCCGGGCGAGGTGTGGGATGTGCCGGCCGCCTAGCCCAGGAGCTGGCCGACCACAGGAACCCAAGCCGACAAGAGGCGTTGACCCAACAGCGCAATTCGGCTGGGAGCCTTTCCATGATCAAGTGGATCATCATTCTTCTTATTGTCGCCGCGGCGGCGAGCCTGCTCGGCATGCCGGCACTGGCAGGCGCGGCCGCCACCGGCGCGCGCGTCCTGATCGGCGTCGTCCTCATCATCTTCCTGCTGATCGTGCTCGGCGTCTTCGCGGTTACCTAGGCCCGACGTCTTCGCCGTCGGCTAGGCGCGACGTCTTCGTCGTCGCCAAGGCGCGACGTCTTCGCCGTCGCCGGGCCCGGTGTCTCCGTCGTGGCCGGTTCGGCGTCTTCGCCGTGGCTTCAAGCGCGCCGCACTGGTAATTCCCGCCCGTTTCCGCCATATAGCGCCAAACGGACATGGAATGACCGGTTAGATGGCAGGCACCGCCCCCTTCGCCAAGATGAATGGCATCGGCAACGAGATCATCGTTGCCGATATGCGCGGCCGCGCCGACCGGGTGACGCCGGCGGCGGCGATCGCGCTCAATGCCGATGCCGCGACCAAGTTCGACCAGATCATGGCGATCCACGATGCGAGGACGCCGGGCACCGCCTATTATGTCGACATCCTGAATTCCGACGGCTCGGGTGCGCAGGCCTGCGGCAACGGCATGCGCTGTGTCGTGCAGGCGCTCGCCGCCGAGACCGGCCAGAAGAGCTTCACCTTCGAGACCCGGGCCGGCATCCTCAACGCCAAGGAACATGCCGATGGCACGATCTCGGTCGATATGGGCGCGCCGCGCTTCGGCTGGCAGGACATCCCGCTCGCCGAGGAGTTCCGCGACACCCGCATGATCGAGCTGCAGATCGGCCCGATCGACGCGCCGGTGCTGCATTCGCCCTCGGCCGTCTCGATGGGCAATCCGCACGCCATCTTCTGGGTCGATCGCGACGTCTGGTCCTACGAGCTCGACCGGTTCGGCCCGCTTTTGGAAAACCATCCGATCTTCCCCGAGCGCGCCAACATCACCATCGCGCAGGTCACCTCGCCCGAAACCATGGTTATCCGTACCTGGGAACGCGGCGCCGGCCTGACCAAGGCCTGCGGCTCGGCCGCCTGCGCCGCCGTGGTGGCCGCTGCCCGCACCAAGCGCACCGGCCGCAGCGTCTCGCTGATGACGCCCGGCGGCGGCTCGCTGCATGTCGAATGGCGCGACGACGACCACGTCATCCTGACCGGTGCCGCCGAATGGGAATTCTCCGGCAGCTTCGACCCTTCGACCGGCACCTGGGCCCGCGACACCGAAAGCGCGGCCCGATGGCGATAGACGTCGTCACCTTCGGCTGCCGCCTGAACACCTATGAGTCCGAGGTGATGCGCCGCGAGGCCGAAAGCGCCGGCCTCGGCGCGCTCGAGGGCGGCGCCGTCATCTTCAACACCTGCGCCGTCACAGCGGAAGCGGTGCGCCAGGCCAAGCAGTCGATCCGCAAAGCCCGCCGCGAGAACCCGCAGGCACGCATCATCGTCACCGGCTGCGCGGCGCAGACCGAGCCGCAGAACTTCGCCGCCATGGACGAGGTCGACCTCGTGCTCGGCAATGAAGAGAAGCTGAAGGCGAATTCCTATCGCGCGCTCCCCGATTTTGGCGTCAACGACACCGAGAAGGCGCGCGTCAACGACATCTTCTCGGTGCGCGAGACGGCCGGCCACATGGTCGATGCAATCGAGGGCCGGGCGCGCGCCTTCGTCCAGGTGCAGAATGGCTGCGACCATCGCTGCACCTTCTGCATCATCCCCTATGGCCGCGGCAATTCGCGCTCGGTGCCGATGGGCGCCGTGGTCGAGCAGATCAAGCGGCTGGCCGGCAATGGCTATGCCGAGATCGTGCTGACCGGCGTCGACATGACCAGTTTTGGCGCCGACCTGCCGGGCGCCCCGAAGCTTGGGAAGCTGGTGAAGACGATCCTGCGCCAGGTGCCAGAGGTGAAGCGGCTCAGGCTGTCCTCGATCGATTCCATCGAGGCCGACGAGGACCTGCTGGACGCCATCGCCACCGAGCCCCGGCTGATGCCGCATCTGCATCTGTCGCTGCAGTCGGGCGACGACATGATCCTGAAGCGCATGAAGCGCCGCCACCTGCGCGACCAGTCGATCCGCTTCTGCGAGGAGGTACGCAAGCTGCGCCCCGGCATCGTCTTCGGCGCCGACATCATCGCCGGCTTCCCGACCGAGACCGAGGCGATGTTCGCGAACTCGGAAAAGATCGTCGAGGAATGCGGCCTGACGCATCTGCACGTCTTCCCGTTCAGCCCGCGCGAAGGCACGCCCGCCGCGCGCATGCCGCAGGTGCGGCGCGAGGTGGTCAAGCAGCGCGCGGCCCGGCTTCGCGCCGCCGGCGAGGCCGCCTATCGCCGCCATCTCGCCGCCCTTGCCGGTACGCGCCAGTCGATCCTGGTCGAGCGCGACGGCCTCGGCCGCACCGAGGGGTTCACGCTGGCCGCCATCGACGCCGGGGCACCGGGCAAGATCGTCGAGGCTGTTGTTACGGGCCATGACGGCGCCCGCCTCCTGGCCGCGTCGCTTGCCGCGCGCGCCGCCTGAGATACGCAAAACATGGCTGGTTTCTTCAAGAAGATATTTTCGTTCGGCAAGAAGGAAGTCGTCGAGGAGCGCGTCGACGAGACGGCACCCTTGCCGCCGATCAAATGGGATGCGCTGGACGCGCTGAAGCCGGCGGCCGAGGAGCCGAAGCCCGAACCTGCACCGGACATTCCGCCGGCGCCGGAACCCGTCATCCCGCCGGCACCTGAGCCGGTCGTTCCGTCCGAGCCGGAGCCGTTGCCGCAGCCCCTGCCGGAGGAAGAGCCGCAACCTGCCCCGGAGAAGCCGGAGCCGCCGGCACCGGAGGAAGTGCCCGTTCCGCCCGAACCTGCACCTGAGCCGGTGCCCGCGCCGCAAGAGGTACCGCAGCCGGAGCCGGCCTCGCCGGAGATCGAGCCTGCGCGGCCGGAGCCGCAGCCGGTGCCGGCGCCCGTCGAAGTGCCGACGACGCCCAGCGAAGTCCCGGCCGAGACGCCGGCACCGATCGAGGTGCCGCCGGCAGCGCCACGTTCTATCGAGCCATCTTTGGAGGTCGGCGCCGCCCCTCATCCGCCTGCCGGCACTTTCTCCCCGTATAGTGACGGGGAGAAGGAAGAAGCGCCAACGCCGACGCCCCCCTCGCGCCGTTCTTCACGGGCAGAGGGTGAGGGGCAGCGCCAGCCTGTCGAGGATTTGCCGCCACCGGAGCCTGCTCCGCCGGCGGAAATCGCTCCTCCGATTCGCCAGCCTGCGCCGGTCGAACCGGAGCGGATGGTTGCCGAGATTGCCCCCGAGCCGCAGCCGATCCCGCACACCCCGGAGCCAAAGCCCTCAACCGGCAAGATAACCGTCGCAAAAAAGGTCGAGCAGAAGGCCGAGGCGCAGAAGGCGCCGGAGCCGGCGCCGCGGCGCTCCTGGTTCCAGCGCATGCGGGACGGGCTTGCCCGCTCCTCGCGCGAGCTGTCGGGCAACATTGCCGGCGTCTTCACCAAGCGCAAGCTGGACGAGGACACTCTGCAGGACCTGGAGGACGTGCTGATCCGCGCCGATCTCGGCCTGGAGACCGCGCTCCGCGTCACCGATGCGCTGGCCTCCAGCCGCTACGGCAAGGACGTCTCCGACGCCGAGGTGCGCTCGGTCATGGCGGCCGAGGTCGAGAAGGTGCTGACCCCCGTCGCCCTGCCGCTGGAGCTCGACCTCACCCACAAGCCGCATGTCATCCTGGTGGTCGGCGTCAACGGCACCGGCAAGACCACGACGATCGGCAAGCTGGCCGCCAAGCTGACCGATGGCGGCCTGTCAGTGATGCTCGCCGCCGGCGACACCTTCCGCGCCGCCGCGATCGAACAATTGAAGATCTGGGGCGAGCGGACGAAATCGCCGGTCATTGCCTCAAAACTCGGCGCCGATGCCGCCGGCCTCGCCTACGACGCCTTCGAGAAGGCCAAGGATGCCGGCTCCGATGTGCTGATCATCGACACCGCCGGCCGGCTGCAGAACAAGGCCGAGCTGATGGCGGAGCTGGAGAAGATCGTGCGCGTGCTGGGCAAGCTCGATCCGGAAGCGCCGCACACCGTGCTGCAGACGGTCGATGCCACCACCGGCCAGAATGCGCTGAGCCAGGTCGAGATCTTCCGCAACGTCGCCGGCGTCAACGGCCTGGTGATGACCAAGCTCGACGGTACGGCGCGCGGCGGTATTCTGGTGGCGATCGCGGCCAGGCACAGGCTGCCGGTCTATTTCATCGGCGTCGGCGAGCAAGTCGACGACCTCGAACCTTTTTCAGCCAGCGAATTCGCCCGCGCGATCGCTGGCGTGGCTTGAACGATCCCAAAAGCGCCGACTTTCGGGACAACAAGGACTTCCATGAACATCCTCGAACGCGACCCGTCAGACCCGCAGAAACAGAAGAAGGAAGGCGTAAACCCGGTGCTCAAGCTGGCGCTGGAGCTCGGTCCGCTGATGGTGTTCTTCTTCGCCAATTCGCGCAGCGAATGGCTGGTGCAGAAATTCCCGGTGCTGGGCGAGCTCGGCGGGCCGATCTTCGTCGCCACCGGCCTGTTCATGGTTGCCACTGCGCTGGCGCTCATCGTTTCCTGGCTGCTCATCCGCACCTTGCCGATCATGCCCATGGTGTCGGGTGTCGTCGTCCTCATCTTCGGCACGCTGACGCTCTATTTGCAGGACGACGTCTTCATCAAGATGAAGCCGACCATCGTCAACACGCTGTTCGGCGGCGTGCTGCTCGGCGGCCTGTATTTCGGCAAGTCACTGCTCGGCTATGTCTTCGATTCAGCCTTCAGGCTAGACACCGAAGGCTGGAAGAAGCTCACCTTCCGCTGGGGCCTGTTCTTCCTCTTCCTGGCCCTCGTCAATGAAGTGGTCTGGCGGAATTTTTCCACCGACGCCTGGGTTACCTTCAAGGTCTGGGGCATCATGCCCATCACGCTTCTCTTCACCTTCAGCCAGATGCCACTGATCATGCGCCATTCGCTTGAGGACAAGGCTAAGGAGGAGAACGCTGGCAAATAGAGCAATTCCAGGAAACGTGCGCAGCGGTTTTCCGTCCGGAATTGCGGCAGAACAAGAGAGGGACGGGGCATGGAATTCCTCACCACGCGCGACGAGCTGAGGGC
>NZ_RZOI01000255.1:0-7566 GCF_004022645.1 Mesorhizobium sp. M4A.F.Ca.ET.020.02.1.1
GTCCCTGGCAGATGGAGCTGAAGACCAGCGGCCGCATCCTGGAGCTGCGCTCCAACCCGATGCCGGACGGCGGCATCGTCGCCACCTATGCCGACATTTCCGGCCGCGTCGAGCAGGACCTGGCGCTGAAGAGGGCCAATGAATCGCTGGAGCAGCGGGTGAAGACCCGCACCATCGAACTGACCCGCGTCAACGAAGAGCTGGCGCAGGCGCAGATGCTGGCCGAGGAGGCCAATCTCGGCAAAACGCGCTTCCTCGCCGCCGCCGGCCACGACATCCTGCAGCCGCTCAACGCCGCCCGGCTCTACTGCTCGTCGCTGATCGAGAAGCACGGCAAGGGTCCCGCCGGCAAGGCCGCGGTCAACATCGAATCCTCGCTGGAGTCGGTCGAGACCATTTTGGGCGCCGTGCTCGACATTTCCCGGCTCGACGCAGGCGCCATGAAGCCCGACGACACCGCCTTCAGCCTCGATGGGCTGCTCCGCCAGATCGGCACCGACTTCCGGCCGATGGCAGCCGAAAAGAAGCTCGAACTCACCATCATGCCGTCGTCGCTCACCGTGGTGACGGATCGCAACCTCTTGCGCCGCCTGATCCAGAACCTGGTATCGAACGCGATCAAATACCCCCGCCATGGCCGCATCCTGGTTGGCGTAAGGCGGCGGGGGTCGCTAGCCGAGATCCAGGTGATCGACACCGGCATCGGCATTGCTGGCGACGAGCTGAACACGGTGTTCCACGAATTCACCCGGCTGGACGAAGGCGCGCGCGAGGCCGAGGGGCTTGGCCTTGGCCTTTCGATCGTCGACCGTATCGCCAGGGTGCTGAGGCTGGAGATCCGCATCTTCTCCAATCCCGGCAAAGGCACGCGCTTCTCCGTCATCCTGCCGGTGGCCGCGGTCGCGGCTCCCCGGCGCGAGATCGAGAAGGCGCCGGCGCGCGTGGCCTCCTCGCTTGCCGGCCTCAAGGTGCTGTGCATCGACAACGATGCCCGCATTCTCGACGGCATGCGGCTGTTGCTCGAAGGCTGGGGCTGCCATGTCGAAACGCTCACCGGCGCCTGGCAGGTGGCGGGATCGGCGGAGAGCCGGCCAGACATCGTGCTGGCGGACTATCATCTCGACAGCGGCACCGGGCTCGACGCGATCGCGACGCTGCGAGCGCTTCACGGCCAGGATTTGCCGGCCGTGCTGGTCACGGCCGACCGATCGAGCGAAGTGCGCGCATCGGCAGGCCGGCTCGACGTGCCGGTGATCAACAAGCCGCTGAAGCCGGCCGTGCTGCGCTCGATGATAGCGCGGATTAGGCCGCTGGCTTCGGCGGCGGAATAGCCGCGCCTGCTTACAACACAGGCCCAGCCCTGTCTCAGCGGTGTCCAAGGCTTGCGATGTAGGCGCAGAACATGTCGGCCATGGCATCGGCGTAGGCTTCGATCTCCGCGTCGGTGCGCGGGCTTGCCGAAAAATCCTTTCCCGCCGCGCTCAACGTCATCGTGATCAGATCGCCGGCCAGGTCCTGGGTTGCTTGCGGGGTCCCGGGCAGAACTTCGCGGAGGAAAGCCTGGACGGTGCGCTCACCCGAGGCCCTTGCCTCGTGCGCCTCGGGCGCGTCGCGGTAGAGTGGGGCGGCGTCATTGAGTGCCACGCGCACGGCAGCTTCCTCGCACTCCGAGCGGATAAAGGCATGGACCAGCGTGCGCATCCGCTCCAGCGGCGGCCGCTTGTCGTCCTCCAATATGGTGCGCAGCAAACCGCCCGTCTGCCGCCATTCATCGCTCTGCAGCCTGAACAGCAGCGCTGCCTTGTTGGGGAAATATTGGTAAAGCGAGCCGACGCTCACGCCGGCCCTTTCTGCCACGCGCGTGGTGGTGAAGCGCTGGGCGCCCTCACTCGCCAGAACCTGAACAGCAGCCTCCAGGATCGCCGAAACAAGTTCCGTCGCGCGAGCCTGCTTGGGCTGCTTTCGCGAGGAAATAGAAAGGCTTAAGCGTTCGGTCATGGCGCGGCCGGGTAATGCGAATTGGAAACCTGAAGGATTATTCGTATTTTCAGCACAACACAAGAACACAGCCATTTTCGATTGGAGACTTCGATGATCACGCTCACAAACGCCCCGCTTGCACCCCTGCTCGCCCGCCTGTTCAAGGAAGCCGAGACCGCAACCAGCCCGGCGATGGCCGGCATCTCGCACGACGAGCGGGAACGCCTGCTGCGCAGCAAGACCGAGTATATCGATCTCTACGGGCGGCTGAGGGATTTGTGGCTCGCTGTCTCGCCGGAAACCGGCACGCTGCTTTATATGCTGGCACGCAGCAGCGGCGCGCGCGTCATCATCGAGTTCGGCACCTCGTTCGGCATCTCGACGCTCTATCTTGCCGCGGCGCTCAGGGACAATGGCGGCGGCCGCCTGATCACCACCGAGTTCGAGCCGTCCAAGGTGGTCCGCGCCAAGGCAAATCTGACGGAGGGCGGCCTCATCGACCTGGTGGAAATCCGCGAGGGCGATGCGTTGCAGACGCTGAGGGCCGACCTGCCCGACGCGATAGACCTTCTATTGCTGGATGGCGCCAAGGCGCTCTATCCGGAAATCTTGAGCCTGGTCGAGAGCCGGTTGAAACCGGGCGCGCTGGTCATCGCCGACAATGCCGACCTCTCTCCCGAATATCTGGAGCGCGTGCGCTCGCCGGCATCGGGCTACATCTCCACCCCTTTCGGCGACGATGTCGAGCTGTCCGTGCGGCTCAGATGAACAAGCCTCGGTACAAGCAGCTGATGCTGCTTCGACGGCCGCCAATCAGCTCGCAGGTTGCAGCGGGTCGCCGCCGATCCGGGAGAGCTGGATCACCGCCTGGGTGCGGCTGTCGACGCCGAGCTTCTGCAGGATGGCCGAGACATGCGCCTTGATCGTCGCCTCGGAGACGCCAAGCTCATAGGCGATCTGCTTGTTGAGCAGGCCTTCGGCCAGCATGCCGAGCACACGCGTCTGCTGCGGCGTCAACGCCTGCAGGCGCCTGATCAGGTCGGAGATCTCGGGATCGCGCTCGACGCCGAGATCGATACCGACGGGCGCGGCGATATCGCCGGCCAGCACCGCCTGCACGGCACGGCGGATTTCCTCCATGCTGGCCGATTTGGAGATGAACCCGGAGGCGCCGAGGTCGAGCGCGCGGCGGATCGTCACCGGGTCATCATGCGCCGAGACCACGATCAGCGGCACGGCCGGATGAACGCCACGCAGCGAGATCAGGCCGGACAGGCCGCTGGCGCCCGGCATCGACAGGTCGAGCAGCACCAGATCGATATCCTCATTGGCCACGACCAGCGCCTTTGCGCTTTCGAAATCGCCGGCCTCGTGGATGGCGGCGACGTCGCCGATGCCGGCAAGCGCCTCCTTCAGCGCACCGCGAAAAAGCGGATGATCGTCGGCGATGACGAAAGTGTAACCCGACGGCAAACAGTCCTCCCCGAATCCCGGCATTGCTGTTGTGCTTTTTACGGGATCGGATCGATTATGCGGCGATATCGGCCGTTTTCAAGCGGCAAAGGCCGGGCGTTCAGGTCTTTTGCTGGTTGAGCCTGGCGCCGTCGTCGCCATTCTCCTTGTCCATATCCTTGACGATGTCCTTGAACGTCCGGAAGAACTGCTCCATGTAGCCCAACGTCTTGTTGAAATCCTCTTCGCTCGGCAGCTGTGATTCCAACCGGGCGGAAAGCGAGTTCTCAAGCTTGGCGACACGCTCGTCCAGCGCCTTGACCGAGGTCTGCAGCTTGTCGACCTCGTCCTGGAAGGCGGCGCGTTCGTCGGCCGCCATCTTGCAGACGAGCTGGCCGGAGCGCTCTTCGCAGATCGACATGGCGCCGGTCTGGGTGTCCATGCGGATATAGCCATTAGCCGACTTTTCCAGCCGGTAGCGATCGGTTTCCCCGGAAAAGGCCGACACGGCGACCAGCGAGAAAAGTGCCGCTGGGATCAGTATGTACTGCGGACGCATGTTGTCCTCCATGAGCCAGTCTATGCAACCCTATCACAGCTTTGCGCCGGAAGTGGGGAAGAGTCGTTCCTTGCCTCGACGCAGGCTACCGCCGGAAAAACCGTGCAACACTTTTCCAGACCTTGCCTGCACCCTTTCCCGCGCGGTTCGTTCGGACTATAGCGCAGCCATGTCTCAGTTTATCTACAAGATCGCGCCAGAAGCGCTCTGGCGCGAGGCGGAGCGAAGCGGCCGCTTCACCGGCGCGCCGATCGACGTCGCCGATGGCTTCATCCATTTCTCGACCGCCGATCAGGTGCGGGAGACGGCGGCCAGGCATTTTGCCGGCCAGACCGGCCTGCTGCTGATCGCCATCGATGGCGACCGCCTCGGCGGTGCCCTGAAATACGAGGTCTCGCGGGGCGGCGCGCTGTTCCCGCATCTCTACGCGCCGCTCGATCTCTCAGCAGTCCTTTGGATCCGTCCCCTGCCGCTCGGCGCCGACGGCCGGCATGAGTTTCCCGACCTGGAGACGGAAATGAGCATGCTCGACCGTATCGGCCAGAAACTGCTGTTCACGCTCGATCCGGAAACGGCACATGGCCTGTCCATCGCCGCGCTCCGATGCGGCTTGCCGGTCGCCCCGCGCGCGCCGCGCGACGAGCGGCTGAAGCTGCGCGTCGCAGGCCTCGATTTCCCCAACCCGCTCGGCATGGCGGCGGGCTACGACAAGAATGCCGAGGTGCCGGACGCACTGCTCGGCCTCGGCTTCGGCTTCGCCGAGGTCGGCACCGTCACGCCGCTGGCGCAGACGGGCAATCCGAAGCCGCGCATCTTCCGGCTGACGGCCGACGAAGCGGTGATCAACCGGCTGGGCTTCAACAATGAGGGCCACGAGGCGGCCGAGAAGCGCCTTGCAGCCCGAAAGGGTCGCCTTGGCATCGTCGGCGTCAACATCGGCGCCAACAAGGACAGCGCCGACCGCATCGGTGACTATGAGCGCGGGGTCGCCCGCTTCGCGCCCCATGCCACATATCTCACGGTCAACATCTCCTCGCCGAACACGCCGGGCCTGCGCAACATGCAGGCGCGCGAGCAACTCGGCGAGCTGCTGTCGCGCGTCATGGCTGCGCGGGCGTCGGCTTCGGCGCAGCCGCCGGTCTTCCTCAAGATCGCGCCGGACCTGGTCGAGGCCGAACTGGAAGACATCGCCGCCGAGGTCGCCGAGAAAAGGGTCGACGGCGTCATCGTCTCCAACACAACTCTCGCGCGGACGGGACTACGGAGCGCAAGCCTCGCCGGCGAGGCCGGCGGCCTTTCAGGCAAGCCGCTGTTCGAACGCTCGACCGCTGTCCTTGCACGCATGCGCAAGCTCGTCGGTCCCGAGATGGCGATCATCGGCGTCGGGGGCGTCAATTCCACGGAGACAGCGCTGGAAAAGATCCGCGCCGGCGCCGATCTGGTGCAGCTCTATACCGGCATGATCTATGCCGGGCCGGCGCTGCCGGGGCGAATCGTTGCCGGCATGGCGCGGTTTGTGGAGCGCGAAGGACTGACTTCGCTGCGCGAGTTGCGCGACAGCCGCCTGGATCATTGGGCCGTCAAGGCTCATTAGAAGGCCATGGCGCCCGTGCGCCCACACCTTTATGTCATCTCTCATCGCGTAGCCCTTCCGCGTTCAGGCTGCCGGATTCATCCATACGATCTCCCAAACATAGCCATCTGGGTCTTCAATGTGGCGGTTATACATGAAGCCAAAATCCTGTGCCGGGTTGGGATCGGCGCGACCGCCCGCCGCAACCGCGCTGGTCAGCGTTGCATCGACGGCGGCGCGGTCGTCGACCGTGAGGGCGATCATTGCCTGACTGTCACGCCGCGCGTCGCCGATAGGGCGCTTGGTGAATTCGCGGTAGTGGTCATGGCTCAGCAGCATCACCCCGATCGCGTCCGAGAACATGAGCGAGGTAGATTTCTCGCCCGAAAACTGCGGGTTTACGGTGCCACCTAGAGCCACGTAGAACGCCGTCGACGCCGCCAGGTCGCGCACAGGCAGGTTCACGAAAATCATTCTGGACATCGCTTTCTCCTTCTCTATCGCCGCGCCCTGCGCTATTGTCTTGATGCAATGTTAGTAGATGCAATGTATCTCGATGTCAAGATACATTTTGTTGAGAGAATATTCGAATGGATCGTGCCGAGGCCGCGGCTAAGCAATGGGCTCGCGAGCGCCCCGACCTTCCAGTGTTGCCTATTGAAACGGTAGGTCGTCTGCTCGATGCCGCCGCGCGCGTGATCCGCGATCACATGAACCCGCTGCTTTCGGGAGCAGGCCTGAATGTAGGTGAGTTTGATGTGCTGACGCCGCTCAGGCGCTCCGGCGAACCCTATATGCTTTCGCCAACGCAGCTTTACGAATCGGCAATGATCTCGTCGGCCGGCATGACCAACCGCCTGGATCGACTGGAGCGCGCCGGGCTGGTTGAACGACGCCCCGATCCCAAGGACCGGCGCGGCAAGCAAATTGCGCTAACGACTGGTGGCAAGCGGGCGATAGACGATTTGATCGGTCCAATGGTGGCGCTAGAAGAGCAATTGATCTCCGTGCTGACGCCGTCGGAGCAGGAGACTCTCAACGCCCTGCTCAAGAAATTGCTCACCGGCCTCTAGGTCGTTGTCGTCGCCAGCAGCCACCTCTCCCGGCGTCAACGGATCCTGATCCCGAGCGGAGGCACTACCTAAAACGCAGTCCGCGCCCGCACTCGCAGAACCATAAGCAGGCTCACGCCTCGCACCAGCAGGAAGACGTGCAGCGACGCCCAGAGCCCGCTGTTGCCGAAGGCCGGCGCCAAAGTCAGCAGCGCGGCGCTGAAGGCGAGGAACGACAACAGCATCATGTTGCGCATGTCGCGCGACCAGGTGGCGCCGATGAAGACGCCGTCCATCTGGAACGCCAGCACGCCGCTGAGCGCGGTGAACGCCGCCCAGGGCAGATAGGTGTCGGCAACCTCGCGAACCTCGGGCGATGTCGTGATCAGGCCGACCAGATCGACACCGGCCAGCAGCAGCACGAGGGTGGCGACGCCCGACAGGCCGAAACCCCAAAACAGGGTCAGCCGCACTGCTTGCCGGAAGGGCGTTTCGGCGCCCGCGCCGATGGCGCGGCCGGCGAGCTGCTCGGCGGCGGTGGCGAAGCCGTCGAGGAAGTAGCCGGCGATGAGGAAGAAGTTCATCAGCACCGCGTTGGCAGCCAGCGTCACCGTGCCGAACTGCGCGCCCTGGCGGGTGAACAGCGCGAAGGCGGCGAGCAGCGAGAAGGAGCGGATCATGATGTCGCGGTTGAGCGACAGCATGCGCCGGTAGGCCGGCAGGTCGAGGATGCGCTGGCGCGAGGGGCGCTCCAACCTCCGGAAACGACGCAGGACGATGGCGAGGCCGAGCAGCATGGCAAGGAACTCGCCGGTGACGGTCGCCCAGGCAACGCCGGCGACGCCCCAGCCGAGCTTCAGGCCGAGCAGGAAGCAAAGCGCGATGTTGATGCCGTTCAGCACCGCCTGCAGCATCAGGCCAAGCCCGCCCTCGCCGCGCCCGAGCACGTA
>NZ_RZOI01000256.1:0-7553 GCF_004022645.1 Mesorhizobium sp. M4A.F.Ca.ET.020.02.1.1
CATCCTCAAGGGCACGATCGTCAAGGGAGCCACCACCTCGCATGTCCGCATTGACACCGGCGGTGCCGTCGTCACCGCCTCGATCACCAACGAGGCGGTTGCCGACCTGAAGCTGGAAAAGGGCAAGCCGGCCTATGCCGTGATCAAGGCCTCGGATGTCATGGTCGGCATCGACTGACGGCGATTGTCGGAGGGGTCAGACTCCAAATTCTGACATTGGGCCGAAGGTGCGTTGAGATTCAGGTCAGGCCGAGCCGAGAACGGCTGTTTCCGAGAACCGGAGCGGAGCCTACTTAAAGTGCGTGAGCACCGGAAGCGCAGGAAACCGCCGTTCGCAAGCCGGCATCACCTGAATATCAGCACACCTCAAACGGCGATCGGCGCCTTGATGGTGGCATCGGCGAAGTAGTTCTCGAGCCGGAAATCCTCGAACCGGAAGGCAAAAAGGTCCTTCACCTCCGGATTGATCCACATCGTCGGCAGCGGCTTCGGCGTGCGCCGCAGTTGCTCGCGCGCCTGCTCGAAATGGTTCGAGTAGAGATGCGCATCGCCAAGCGTATGGACGAAATCGCCGGGCTTAAGCCCCGTCACCTGCGCCACCATCAGCGTCAGCAGCGCGTAGGAAGCGATATTGAACGGCACGCCGAGGAAAATGTCGCCGGAGCGCTGGTAGAGCTGGCAGGAGAGGCGGCCTTCCGAGACATAGAACTGGAACAGGCAGTGGCAGGGCGGCAACGCCATCGCCTCCACCTCGGCGGGGTTCCACGCCGAGACGATCAGTCGCCGCGAGTTGGGGTTCCGGCGTATCTCCTTCAAAAGACCCGCGATCTGGTCGATCTCGCCACCACGGCCGTCCGGCCACGAGCGCCATTGCTTGCCATAGACCGGACCGAGGTCGCCGTTCTCGTCCGCCCATTCGTCCCAGATGGAGACGCCATTGTCCTTGAGGTATTTGGTGTTGGTGTCACCGGCCAGGAACCAGAGCAGCTCGTGGATGATCGACTTCAGATGCAGCTTCTTGGTTGTCGTGACCGGGAAGCCGCGTGAGAGGTCGAAACGCATCTGGTAGCCGAACACCCCACGGGTGCCGGTGCCGGTGCGGTCGCCGCGGTCGACGCCGTTCTCCAGCACATGCTTCAACAGGTCGAGATACTGGCGCATCGGCTTGGCCTCGATTCGGGTGTCAAGCAATCATAACCGACCGGCCGTCGATCGAATACCACAAAGCCCGCCGCAGATGTGGACGCGCCGATGTGACGGCGCCGGCACCAGGTCGTGCCGGCTGCCGCCCTGTCGTCATGCTTCAGAGGGAGCCGAGCTTGCCGAGATCCTTCGCCACCAGATAGTAGAAAGTCACCCGGCTTTTGGTGTTGTCGGAGGCCATCGCCTTGCAGGCCTTCTCGATCGCGCCATCGGCCTTGTTGGCGTCGGCGACGCCGAGCTTCTTGGCGGCCCAGTTCTCCCGCACGCGTTCCAGTTCCTTCGGGTCCGTGCAGGACACCAGCGAGGAATCGCGGTTTCTGAGCGCGATGCCCAGGTGCTTCACGATCTTCTCGACCGCGTCGGCGCTGGCGCCAGCGTCGTACTTCTTCACATCCGCAAGATAGTCGGCCATCGGAAAAATCCCCTCCTCGGCGCCACGGATCCGGTCGATGAGGCTTGTGGCGCGCTACGCAATCTGTGCGCTGGGTAGCAACTCCTCACCGGTGCAAAGCTTCGGTTGAGCGCGCCGGCAAGTCAACCCTCGACGATCCATTTGAGATAGGGACAAAGTCCCGTTCGGCCTTTCAATTTCCATGATCGGCCCCTATATTCGTTTCGTCGGCTTGACCGACTATGGCGATAAACAGGCGATGCAATAAGCCGTTCGGACCCGGGGGCGGTACCCGGCGCCTCCACCAAAAACCGCTCTTTCGAAAAGAGCGGCTTTTGCTGGGGGCGAAATAGGATCGACGAAGGTGTAAAGATCGTACTTTTGCCCGGCATTGTACCACCGTCATCGGGCTAAACTTATAGTTGCCAACGACAACTATGCGGAAGCTCGTCTCGCTGCGTAATGCAGTGCGAACGCTTCAAATCAAGCCCTAGAGGTTCGCACTTCTAGGCGGGGTTCGGAGGTACCTGGCAACAGAAACCTCCACTTCTCCCCTCCTCCCACTTTTTGCAACCGCAAGTTTTTTTGCCCAGGCGCGGGGCCACGACCTGTTCCCGCGCGTCCAATCGAGGCGCGATTGCGTTTCGTTCCCGATGCGGCGGGTTTATGCAAAACATGAAAAAGGCCGGGCGAGCCCGGCTTTTCTGTTACGATATTGAGCGTTGCTTACTCGGCCGGCGCTTCCACCGTCTCCCGCGCGCGGCCGAGCGTCAGCTTGGCGAGGGTGAAAGAAATCACCGCACAGAGCGTGATGCCGGCCACCATCGGCAGCGGGGTGCCGTCGAAGAACAGTCCGGCGACACCCATGGCCAGCGCACCAATGGCGAAATGCAGCGTGCCCATCAGCGCCGAGGCCGTGCCGGCGATCTCGCCATGCTCTTCCATGGCCAGCACCGAGGTCGTCGGGATGACCAGGCCGAGGAAGCCGTAGCCGACGAAGAGCAGCGCCGCCATCACGTCGAGCCGGTCGACGCCCGAGGCCATGATCGCGAACAGCGCCACCATCGTCGTCGCATAGCCAGTCACCGCCACCCAGACGACGCGCTTCAAGCCAAAGCGATCCGCCAGCATTCCCGTCAGTTGCGACATGCCGATGAAGGCAACCGCGTTGATCGAGAAGAACACACTATAGACCGACGGGGACAGGCCGTAGTGATCGATCAGGATGAAGGACGAACTCGACAGGTAGACGAAGAAGCTCGCGATGCCGAAGCCGGCAATCGAGACCAGCCCGAGGAAGTTGCGGTCGCCCATCAGGAAGCGGTAGCCCGACAACGCCGCGCCGAAGGATGAGCCGGCACGTTCCTCGACCGGCCGCGTTTCCTTGAGCGAAGTCGCAAGCAAGATGGTGGCAAGCACCGCCGCGCCCGTCACCGTCCAGAACACGGCGCGCCAGCCGAAGCTCTCGATGATCTGGCTGCCGGTCAGCGGCGCCAGGATCGGCGATACCGAAAACACCAGCATCAGCAACGACATCAGCTTGGCCGCCTCATTGCCGGTGTGCAGGTCGCGCACGATGGCGCGCGGAATGGCCATGCCGGCGCTGGCGCCGAGGCCCTGCAGGAACCGGAAGGCGATCAGCCATTCGATGGTCGGCGCCATCGCCGAGCCGATGCCGCCGACCATGAACAATGCGAGGCCGCCATAAAGCGGCAGCTTGCGGCCGACCATGTCCGAGATCGGCCCGACCAGAATCTGGCCGAAGCCCATCGACAGGAAGAAGATCAGCAGGCTCATCTGCACCGCAGAGGTGCCGGCATGCAGGTCCTCGCCGATCGACGGCAGGGCCGGAAGATACATGTCGATGGCGAACGGGCCGATGGCGGACAACAGGCCGAGCACGACCGCGATGCGGAGGAATTTGGGACTCATGATTAGGCTTCTTTCGGATCTGGCTGCCGCCGCGAAAGCGGCGTCTAACCCAGGACGTTCCATCCCGCGACATTCCGACACCTCAGAGGGGGACCTATTGTCTCTCCGGAGCGAATGCCTTGTGTTATGTCCACAAAATTAGACACTCTTGTCCAAATCGTCAATCGCCGCTATATAGTTTTTTATGAAGCCCTGCGTTTCTCCTGACAATTTCCCGCCACGCAGCCACGAGGCAAAGCGCATTTCGGTCGTCGAGGCCGCTGCTTCGGTCTTCTGCCGCGAAGGGTTTGCCGGCGCCAACATCGATCTGATCGCCGCCGAGGCCGGCGTGTCGCGCCAGACCGTCTACAACCATCATGGCGACAAGGAAAAGCTCTTCATCGCCGTGGTGCGCGACCTGACCGAGCGCTGCAACGCCGGCATCTTCGCCACCATCGCCACCTTTCCCGACCAGCCCACCGACATCGCGGCCGATCTTGTTGGCTTCGCCGTGCGCATGAACCGCAACTGCATCTGCAACCGCGACGGCAGGTTCTTGCGCAAGCTGATCCAGGCCGAGGGCGAGCGCTATCCCGAACTGTTCGCCGAATGGCGCGAGCAAGGCCCGGGCCGCACCTGGTCGGCGCTTGCCGCCCGCTTCGCCCGTCTTGCGTATGCCGGCTATCTCTCGATCGAGGACCCCGACGTGGCTGCGCGCCAGTTCCTGGCTCTCGTCAACGCGGAATTGCAGATAACCTTCATGCTTGGCGGCGCGCCAACGGAAAGCGAAGTGTTGCAATCCGCCAGCAATGGCGTGCGCACCTTCCTTCGCGCCTTCGGCAGGCAGAAGGCCACGGCGCATGCGGCCAAGAAGAGCGTGCTCGTCGGCGCCTGAGCCATCAAAACACCGGCAATGGCCCTCGCTTCGAGAGGGCTGCGATCTATATGCGGTTTACGCCGCGCTCAAGCTTCATTACAGCTATGCGGACGATTCAACGGAACCCGACCTGCTACATGGCCGACGACCACATCCGCTACGACATTCTGGCCCAGGAGGCGTTGCGCGGCGTTATGCGCAAGGTCCTGGCCGAAGTCGCGCGCACCGGCCTTCCAGGCAACCATCATTTCTTCATCACATTCCTCACCGGCGCGCCGGGCGTTCGCGTGTCCTCGCGGCTGCGCGAGCGCTATCCGGAGCAGATGACCATCGTCATCCAGTTCCAGTACTGGGACCTGAAAGTGTCCGACACCGGCTTCGAGGTCGGCCTCTCCTTTTCCGATGTGCCGGAGAAGCTCGAAATCCCCTTCTCCGCCGTGCGCGGCTTCTACGATCCCTCGGTCAATTTCGAGCTCGAGTTCGATGTCAGGACTGATGGGGCGGCCGAGGACGAACCGGCGCAGCCCACGCCCGAGCCGCTGGCCGTCGTCACCGAGAAGAAACCGGAGACGAAGAAGAAAGCCGCCGCCGAGGCCGACAAGAAGCCCGCCGCGGCAGACGCCGGCAAAAGCGCCGACGTGGTGTCTCTCGACGCCTTCCGCAAGAAATAATTCCCCGGACGGTGCGGCATGGGCGACGTCGTCAATCTCCGCCAGGTCCGCAAGCAGAAGGCGCGGACCGAGAAGGAGCGGCAGGCCGGCGAGAACCGTGCCCTGCATGGCCGCTCCAAAGCCGATCGGGACCGTGACCGCATGGCCGCCGACAAGGCCGAGCACTTCATCGCCGACCATCGCCGCGAAAAGCCTGGTGATTCAAACGAGAGCTGAGCGCCTTACGTGAGCCCGGTCGAAAAGCGTTCCGTGACCATCCGCGGCCATCGCACCAGCTATTCGCTCGAAAAGGCCTTCTACGACGATCTCGTCGCCATCGCCGCGGCGCGAAAGCTGACGCTTGCCGCTCTCGTCGCCGAGATCGACGAGACCCGTCCGCGCGACGCCAACCTCTCCTCCGCGCTCAGGCTTTGCGTTCTGGATTGGGCCAAACGCGGGAAGAGCGGTTCGTCCTAGCCGCCATCCAGCGACTTCAGCAGGTTGTCGATCGTGAACGGATTGGACTTGGGCTTCGGTGGCGGTGGAGCCGAACCGTCATTGACGCCAGGAAGGGAGCCATCGACCTTTGGTGCTTGCTGGGCGGCCTTGCGTTGGGCGTCCCGCTTGGCCCTTTCTTCCGAGGCGATGCGCAGTGCCTCTTCGGCCTTTCGGCGTTCTTCCTCGGCTTGCGCCTTGGCCGCCGCGTCAGCCGCCTGCTGTTCCACCCTGGCTTTCGCTTCGGCATCGGCCTTGGCTTTGGCGCCCGCCTCGGCTTGCGCCTTTTCCTCGGCCTCGGCCTTGGCTTTCGCGTCGGCCTCGGCTTGCGCCTTCGCATCCGCCTCGGCCTTGGCTTTCGCTTCGGCCTCCGCCTGCGCCTTTGCCTCGGCTTCGGCCCTGGCTTGCGCCTCCGCTTCAGCCTTTGCCTTGGCCTCAGCCTCGGCTTGCAGCCGCGCCTCCTCCTGTTGCCGGCGCAGTTCCTCGGCCGCCCGGTCGCGTTCGGTTTGCAGTGCCGCGTAATAGCGCACCTCGCGGCGCAGCCGCTGCTTCTCCAAGAGCGCGGCCTGCATCGCCTCGACCCGCTGCTGCTCCTTCTCCAGCGCGCGCTGCGTCAGGAACTGCGCCAGCGGCTCGCTATCGAACAGGCGGTCGGCGGCGCCGAGCGGCCCCTCGACACTGAAATTCACCGCCGGCTCGGAGCCGACCAGCGCCTCGTCGCCTGGCCGGTAGGTGATGGCGCCCTTTGCCGAGACGGTGCTGGCGTTGAGATTCGCCGTGACGTCGGCGGACAGCGTCGCCGCCGGATTGTCGAGGCTGATCGGCGGCGCACGCAGCGTGCCGCCGGCCACCGTGAAGGCAATCTCGGTGTCTTTGGCGGCAAAATTGCCATTGGCTGCGATCTCCGGCGCGAAGCCTGCGGTCTTGGCCGCGTCGATATCGCGCCCGATCGAATCGGCCTTCTCGACGAAGGCGGGAAAGGCGTCCGGGTTGACGCCGGCGATGGTGAGCCCCCTCAGCGTCGCCGTACCGGAACCGGACAGAGCGGCTGCCATCGCATCGACGGACTTGCCGCTGGTCGACAGCGCCGTCGAGACATCGCCACTGCCGCTCAGGCCGGCATTTGGCAACAGGGCCGAAAGATCGGCACCGGCGAGCTTCATCTGGCCGGAGAAAAGCCCGGTGCCGTCATTGTTCTTCAGCTCGAACAGGCCGGTCAGCGCGCCGCCGAAGAGCCTGGCCTTGAGGTCCGAGACGCGGATGCCCTCCTGGTCGAGCTTCAACGACAGCGACGCGTCATGGGCGGTGGCGAACGGCCCGGCGGCGAGCGCCCCCGTGGTCAGATCAAGGTCGGCGGTGAAGGGCAGGCTGGACTTCTGGCTGAACGGTGCCGTCGGCCAGCCGCCCTTGCCGGCCAGGAAGGACTGATCGCCGAACAGCGCCACCGCCGTCGGATCGAGATCGAGCTCGTCGAGCGCCAGCGCGCCGGCAAGGTGCGGCATTCCATCCTTCACGTCGACATTGACGTCGCCGGAAACGGCCGCCTCGTTGATGGCGCCGTTCAGCCCGCTCAGCACCAGCAGACCGCTGCCGAAATCGGCATCTGCAGCCAGCGAGGCCGAGGTTCCCGTCCCCATGCCCGGCAGGCCGACGCCGGTCGTCATCAGCCAGGGCTCGATGTCGGAACCTTCGAGACTGACCTTACCCTTGGCCGACACGCCCTGTTGCGGCGTATCGGCAACCGTTCCCTGGAACTCGGCCTTGAAGTCGTCGGCCGCCAAGCTGAAGTCCGTCGCCAGCCCGCCGCTGAGCGAGCCCTTGGCGGAGATATCGGTGGTCGCCTCACCCAACATGCCGAGCGGCAATGCCGGCAGGCCGTAGAGCGCCAGCAACGCGGCGGCATCCGGGCTCCTGGCGTTGAAGGTCAGCGCCAGCGGCGCTTCGGCCAGCTGATCGGCCTTGCCCTTGCCCGACAGCGATGCCGAAAAGGCCGAGCCGCCCGCCTTGCCTTGCGCGCTCATCGCCA
>NZ_RZOI01000257.1:0-7540 GCF_004022645.1 Mesorhizobium sp. M4A.F.Ca.ET.020.02.1.1
ATGCTGATGCCACCCCCAGCCGAACCCCCGTCGCGGTTCGTCGGCGGACTGTGCCTCAGAAGCATTAACGATCCGCTAACCTTAACAAAACATCAGCGGAGATCGGGGTCGGTCGCGGCCTAGCCGTGTCGCGCCGGTTGTCGGCCGTCGCGCGGCCGCGTTATAAGGCATATGAGGGTTTTGCTAATGTTCGGACGAATCGTGCTGCTTTTCCTTTGCCTGGCGCTGCTTGCGGCGGGGGGCTGCGCGCGTAGCGACGACGGCACGGTGATGATCCCGAAGCCCCTCGATGTCCGACGCATCTGGGACAGGCCGCCGCCGCCGCAAGCCGGTCCGCCGCAGTTGCAGCCAGGTGCCTTTCCGGCGCCGCCGCAGGCACCCAGACGCCTCGCGGGCCGCAGGCTCCCCCCGCCGCCGGCGCCACCAGGACAGACGGCAAGTCCCCCCTCGCTGTCGTCCGAGCCGGAACAGCCCCTGGCCTGCAGGAATGTCAGCGCACCCGGCAAGCGCTTCCGCGTGGTCTGCGAATAGCAGGGCGATAGACTCAGTTTGCTGGGAAGAAGGCCGAGGCCGACCACTCTCCCCGTGCGCGGGTCGGCCGGTTTGTCGACCGCGCCTTTGCTTTCGCTGGCGCCGGCCCCCTGTGGGACGGCCCCCGGGCGGCGCCCTCAGCCGCCAGACGGTATAGCTCAAAGTGTCGAATGGTCCCGGTGAAACCTTTGCCCCACACTTCGCGTTGTAGCGGCAAAGGGAGACCGAGGATGTCCATTCACTTCACCGTCTCCGGCCTGACCAGAAACCTCATCCACTCACTCGGACTGGACCACGAGCGGGCACCGAGGCCTCTGACACCGGAGCAGAACCTTTTGCTGGAATGCTATCTGGCCGGGCAAATTCCGGAATCGGCGTGGAGCGACTACGTCTACGAGACGCCGGATCTGCAGCGCCATGTAAACGCGAGGCGCGCGCGGCACTGACCCCGAGGCTGCCGATCGCCTTCTAGCCGCCGCCAGCCACGATGCCGGCGCGCAATACTTCCCGCCAGCCTGCAGGCAAAGCCAGAAGACCTACGAAAAGCCGCCGCTCGAGAAGCGAGAGAGGCTGTCGGACGTGACAGCCGTCAACGGGTCGTCCGCCCCGGTTTCCTGAACCCGCTTCGGCGCCGTCGGCACTGAGATGACCGGCTGAACTTGGGGATCCAGCGCTATCTCTTGGGCGAGTTGAACTGCAGCACGTAGACTTTGCCGGCAATCCCCTGCGCCAGCGCCGGCGAGAAGCTCAGCGGCAGGCAGTGCTGCAGTGCCGAGGTTGCGGCCTCGACATAGGCTTGCCTGGCCTTGGCGTCGCCGCTCACCTTGATCGCCGTCGGCCTGGGGGGACCGATCAGCGTGCCGTCCCGCCTGAGGCTGAAGCTCAAGGTGACCGACGAGTTTTCGGAATTCGCCGGCGGGACCCAGCACGCCTGCAGCGCCGCGCCGACATCGTTCATGGTGTTGAGCTCGGCCGCATTCGATCGACAGGACATGGCCGCCAGGAGCGCCGCGGCGATTGTCGGCAATGCAACGTTTTTCATTGCCAGGATCCTCGTCTCTCCCGCTCCGCCGCCGATCTCATGCTACGGTCAAAGCCGCAGGTGACAACAGGTTTCTCGGCAATCGCCGGGCGCAGCCACGAGGCTGAGAGTGCTTCCGGACCGGCGGCGGTTGAAAAGCAAAAGGCCGGCGCATGGCCGACCTTTGTTTTCGCCTCGGCATCGCGCCAGTACATCCGTGGTCGCGCGCCTGAGCTGAACCAGTGACCATTAGACAGGGTCCTTGGTTAACGAATCCTTAGCCTCGAAGCGCCCGGCAAATCCGGAACGCCACCACAGTGGTCCTTACGCCTTCGCCTGCGACTTCACGTAGGCGATGTAGCCGCGCACATCACCGGCCGGTTCAGCATAGGCCTTGCCGAGCTTCTTCTCCATCGCCGCCATATAGTCCTTCGCCCATTTGGGCAGCGTGTAGTCGATGACCGCTAGGAACTCGAGCGTCGCCGCCAGCCGAATGTCGGCAATCGACGGATTGCTGCCGCCGATGAACGGCTTGCCGTTGCGGAAGAAGCTGTGGAAGACGTCGAGCGGCTCGGCGATTGCTGCCGCTGCCGCCTTCTGGGCCTCTGATTTCCTGTCAGGATGGGCGTCGCTGTGGCCGACCTCGCCGGCATATTGCGGGAAACCGAGCGCCGGATAAGTGGCACGCGCCACGTAGGGGTAAAGCGTGCCGACCAGATAGAACATGGCGCTGTCGATCATCGCCCGCTTGGCCGGCGCCTTGGGGTAGAATTTCTCCAGCCCGTGCTTGTTGGCGAGATACTGCATGATGGCGCAGCTTTCCCACAACACGCCTCTCGGCAGCCCCTTGTCCTCGATCATCGGCGTCAGATGGGCCGGGTTGCGCGCCATGAACTCCGGCGAGCGCGTAAGCCCCCAAGCGTCGGTCTCGGCATGGTCGAAGCCGGCGGCGCGCGCGAACACCCGAACGGTCATGTTGTTGACGCTCGGCTTCAGCATGCTGAGCTTCAGCCCAGGCTTCTTCGCGGCCTTTGCCGTCACCTTGGGTGCGGCCTTTGCCGTCACCTTGGGTGCGGCCTTTGCCGTCACCTTGGGTGCGGCCTTTGCCGTCACCTTCGCGGCTGGCTTGGCCGCTGCTTTTGCCTTTGCTTTCGGCGCTGGCTTGGCGGCCTTCACCGCAGCCTTGGCCGCCGGTTTCCTTGCACTCTTCGTTGCTGCCTTTGCCATCTGTTCCTCCCTCAGGCCTTTTCATATGGATTTTTCGGTGCCCTTTCGTCCGACAAGGTCGCGCGCGACCATTCGACCAGCGTCTGGATCGCGTCGGCCAGATGCACTTCCGCGATGTTGTAGTCGCCGCGCGCGACGCGGATCTTGTGCGCCTGCATCAGCACATCGGCATGGGTGAAGCCCGCCGGTGGTTCGAAGCGGTACGAGGCGAGCTCGATCAAGAGGCCAAGCGGGTCCTCGAAATAGATCGAATCCATGAAGCCGCGATCCTTGACGCCGCTATGCTTGATGCCGCGCTCGTCGAGCCGGGCGACCGCCTGCAGGAAGGTGACGCGCGACACCGCAAACGCGATGTGGTGGACGCAGCCCGTATCGGTGGGCGTACGCCTGGGCACCGCCGTGCGGCTCTCATCGGTGAAGACGGTAATCAGCCTTCCGTCGCCCGGATCGAAATAGAGATGGCTCTCGCTCGCCTTGTCGAGATTGGGCTGTTCGAAGACGAAGGGCATGCCGAGCACGCCTTCCCAGAAATCGATCGACGTCTGGCGCCCGGCGCCGACCAGCGTGATGTGATGGACGCCCTGCGATTGCAGTTTCTGCATCGGTCTCCCTCCCTGCGATCCTCGCCTCTGTCGGGCCAGTTCGGATCGGCATTTACCGCCGGCGCTCCCCAAGGCGCCGCCCTGCGCCTTTGGCGCAAGGTAATGACAGGATGCTAATTCAATCGGCGGCGTTGCGCCAGAAGCGCCGAAGCGCTGCTAACGTCGCGCGGAATCCGGGGGCGTATCCTGGAATGGAAAAATGTGCTGGAGAGACTTGGTACGCCCAAGGGGAATCGAACCCCTGTTCCCGCCGTGAGAGGGCGGTGTCCTGACCGCTAGACGATGGGCGCGCTCAAGAACCGGCGATATAGGCTGGCGGCCAGGAAAAAGCAACTGGGCTTCGGAGAGTTCGCCGATATTCCAAAACTGCTGGGCTCAGCCCCGTCGTTTCGGCTCGATCAGGTCCCAGAGATTGCCGTAGAGATCGGCAAAAACCGCCACCGTGCCGTAGGCCTCGAAGCGCGGCGCCTCGCGGAACTCGACGCCGCCGGCCAGCATCGCCACATGGTCGCGGGCGAAGTCGTCGGTTTCGAGGAAGAGAAAGACCCGGCCACCGGTCTGGTTGCCGATGCGGCTCGCCTGCGTCTCGTCCGCTGCTTCGGCAAGCAGCAGCCGCGCGCCGTTTGCGTTCGCCGGCGTTACGATCACCCAGCGCTTACCGCCGCCGAGATCGACGTCCTCGGCAAGCGCGAAGCCCAGCCGCTCGACATACCAGTCAATCGCCTCGTCATAGTTCCCGACGACGAGCGCCACGGTAGCGATGCAGCGCTTGTCGGCGAAGCCGCTCATTTGTTGCGGATCGCAAACTGGCCTATCACGCGACGCTCGGCGATGTCGTAGACGAAGATGGCGCGGCTGCCGTCGGCAAGCTCGGCATCGATCGCGATGCGGTTGCCGGACAGCGACTGGCTGATCACCTTGGCGCCGACCGGCAGCACGATGTCGGCGCTAAGCGGTTCGCCGGCCGGCACCTGGATATCGCTGGCAACCGGGGCGCTGGCAGGCGGCGCGTTGCGCGCTTTGTAGACAAGCGCCGCGATCACCACCATAAGGGCAAGGAACAGCAGCCCGAGATTGACGGCCATGAAGCGGATGAGTTTGCCGCGCACCTTCTCGACTTCGGCGTCGAGCGGCTTTTCTTCGTCTTCCTCGGCAATTGGCCTGGCCATGGAATTGGGTTCCAGAACGGTTTTCGATGAGCGCTCATAGCGAAGAGGCCTCCAGATTAATAGAGGATCGTTTGACAGGCAGTGATTTGACAGCCGGCGGATCGGTCATGCTGGAGGCCGGCCCGGATGCCGCCGGCCAGCGCCTCGACCAATGGCTGGCCGGCCGGCTCGGCCGGGACATCTCGCGCAGCCGGGTGCAGATGCTGATCAGGCAGGGCGCGGTCAGGATCGGCGGCAAGGTCGCCGAGGAGGCCAAGCGCAGGATGGCCGCCGGCGAGCGCGTCTCGGTGGAGATGCCGGAGCCTGAACCGGCGGAGCCGCGGGGCGAGGCGATCGCCCTCGACATCCTCTATGAGGACGATGAGCTTATCGTCATCAACAAGCCGGCGGGACTGGTCGTCCATCCCGGCGCCGGCAACTGGACCGGCACGCTGGTCAATGCGCTCATCCACCATTGCGGCGACAGCCTGTCCGGCATTGGCGGCGTCAAGCGGCCGGGCATCGTTCATCGTCTTGACAAGGAGACCAGTGGCGTCATGGTCGTCGCCAAGACCGACCGTGCCCACAAGGCGCTGTCGGAGGCGTTTGCCGATCATGGTCGCACCGGCGACCTCGAACGCGCCTATCTCGCGCTCGTATGGGGCATTCCGTCGAGGCCGACCGGAACGGTCGACGCGCCGCTCGGCCGCGCCGCCGACCGCGTGCGCCGCGCCGTGGTGCCGGAAGGCCGCGACGACGCTCGCCACGCCGTCACGCATTTTGCCGTGATCGAGCGCTTCGGCGAGCGGCAGAAGGAATTCGCAACGGCAAGTCTGGTCGAATGCCGGCTGGAGACCGGCCGCACCCACCAGATCCGCGTCCACATGGCCCATATCGGCCATCCCGTGGTCGGCGATCCCGATTACGGCCAGGCCTTCCGCACCAAGGCCAACCGGCTGCCCGAACCGCTGAAAGGCGAAGTCAACGCATTTGCCAGGCAAGCCTTGCACGCCTGGCTCCTTGAATTCCAGCACCCGGCTACCCATCTAGCGATGAGGTTCGAAGCGCCGATACCGAGGGACATGGAGGCACTCGTCGGCGGCTTTCGCAAGCTCTGAGCCCGCCATCGATCCGCTTCAAACCGACCATCGACCCGCTTCAAAGCAACCATCAAAAAAACCTGACTGGCGTTGTTCACTTTAGCGTGACACACTGTTTCGTGTTGAACAAATGCCTGTCCTTTCTGGTTTTGTTCCTATATACAGCAGTTGCCGCGGATGAGCCGTTTGGCATTCGCGTCACATGCCCGCCGCGTTTCGGGGGCATCACTCCAAGAGAGAGGGGGCGCTATCATGGCCCAGTCACTACCCAGTATCGTCTCCGGCGAAGGCGGCCTCAGCCGCTACCTGGAAGAAATCCGCCGCTTTCCGATGCTTCAGCCGCAGGAAGAGTACATGCTCGCCAAGCGTTACGCCGAGCATGAGGACACTTCGGCCGCGCACAAGCTCGTCACCAGCCATTTGCGGCTCGTCGCCAAGATCGCCATGGGCTATCGCGGCTACGGTCTGCCGATCGGCGAGGTGATCTCGGAAGGCAATGTCGGCCTGATGCAGGCCGTCAAGAAATTCGAACCGGAGCGCGGCTTCCGGCTCGCCACCTATGCCATGTGGTGGATCAAGGCCTCGATCCAGGAGTACATCCTGCGCTCGTGGAGCCTGGTCAAGATGGGCACCACCGCCAACCAGAAGCGGCTGTTCTTCAACCTACGCAAGGTGAAGGGCAAGATCCAGGCGCTTGACGATGGCGACCTGAAGCCCGACCAGATCGCCGAGATCGCCACCCGTCTCAACGTCTCCGAGGCGGAAGTAGTGTCGATGAACCGTCGCCTGTCGGGCGACGCTTCGCTCAATGCTCCGATCCGGGCAAGCGAGGGCGAGTCCGGCGAGTGGCAGGACTGGCTGGTCGACGACCACGAAAGCCAGGAAGAGATGCTGATCGAGCAGGACGAGCTGGAAAACCGGCGCGCCATGCTGTCGGGCGCCCTCTCCGTGCTCAACGAGCGCGAACGGCGCATCTTCGAGGCGCGCCGCCTCGCCGATGAGCCGCTGACGCTGGAAGAACTGTCGGCCGAGTTCGACATCAGCCGCGAGCGCGTGCGCCAGATCGAGGTGCGCGCCTTCGAGAAGGTGCAGGATGCGGTCAAGGCCGCAGCCAAGCGCCAGACGCAGGCGCTGCGCACCATCGAGGCGCAGCCGGCGGCGTAAGGCTCAAGGCATGAATGAAAAAAGGCGGCGCTGCGGTGCCGCCTTTTTTGTTTGGCGAAAGCGGCGGTCCAGCCCTTTCTCCCCGTCACTATACGGGGAGAAATGTCCGGCAGGACAATGAGGGGCAGCGCCGACGCTGCGAGGGTATCGTTTCGGGGCAAGGAAACAATCGCATCCCAGAATGGGTAGCGGGTTAGTTTGAAATCTGCCTCATCGGCTTTGCTATGCAGTAGAAACAAAAGCCGGCGAGCAGAGCAGCGAGCGCCCCTAGCGTAGCGAGTGATCTGAAATGCCCGTCATACGGAAGGGTCAAAAAAGAGAAGCTTACTGCGATAAGAACCGCCACGGAAGTCCACAGTCCTGGTCTCCCGGCAACAGTGCGTGGGAAAGCGATGGCTGCAACAACTGCTGCCAGGTAAAGCGGCCACGACACTAGGATGCCGGCCACAAAATAAGCGGCGAAAAGCAAAAGTGTCTCAGACCATGGATTCTCCGGCGAAGGATTCGACACGGCTAACAAACTTCCAATCACGCCAAACACATAGGACAGCGTGATTTTTGAGGCGAGCGAGATCCTTTGCGTCATGCTACTGCCCGCTTCTTGTAAGGGCCGCGCACGACCGGCTTTTCAGCTTCCTTCGCCTCGATCAGTGCCACGATATCCGCAATCTCCCAAAGCTTGTCCGTGACACCAGCGGCCATCGCGGAACGCCGCGCTGCCCCTCATCCGCCCTCGGGCACCTTCTC
>NZ_RZOI01000258.1:0-7524 GCF_004022645.1 Mesorhizobium sp. M4A.F.Ca.ET.020.02.1.1
CCTCATGCGCCACCCCAGAGACTGGCGATTTGTCACGCGTCGTTATTGCAAGCGTATGCGCTCCTCGGTCGCGGCCAGTTCTGAGAAAGGCGACGGCCTCTCGCTCATATCTTTCATAGGAGATGCCGATAGCATAAGCCGAAGCGTCCAGCCCATGAGCCAGACCGCGAGCGATGTTCACAATCCGGGGTCCCCAGCCAGATCAGGCGGCTGTGACAGTAGCTCTGCGCAGATTGCGGAGACGCCCATACCAAGAGCTTCGACACGCGTAGCACTCTGTAGTCGCTCCGTCAGGCGCTCGATCTGGGCGTAGTCGAGAAGGCGAGCTGAGGCCTCAACCGAATGTAGGAAGGCCGCGCTCAGGTTCGCAATTTCCGGTCTTACATGCGAGTTCAGTGGCGAGGTGCTGTGTCAGTCGCGGGCTTTATCGCGCTCAATCTCCCCGGTAACGCCACCCTGAACTCGCGAAACCCAGAGAGGCCAAGAGTACGGCAAAAACGCAAAACCGACGCTTCTCCGCTGTTTGTTTGACTTACGAGTTTGGAGATAGATAAGTCCCCAAGAAGCTCGGGGTTTTAGGCAACAAAATGCGCGATTCTGGATTGTGAGCTAGCCCGCTGGCGACCAGACCGCATACCGCATCCCGCACCAAGCTTGATGACCTGTCCGCCATTGCACTGCCCGCCGGGGTATGGTGTTCCGGATGCAGGCGCGGGCGGACCGTCCACGCCGCTGCCCTCTTTCTACATTGGGCAAAGCAAACCTTTAAGTTCCGCCAAGTTCAGCAACAATGCCTCCGGCTCAAAGGTCCGGAGGTCATTCCTCAGTCGACTCGTATGGTGGCGGGCGCCCCCGAATGCGCAGTAGCGCATATTTGCATTTCGCGCGGCACTAAGACCGATGACGCTGTCCTCAATGACAAGGCACTCTCCGGCAGACACGCCCATGATTTCCGCCGCCAATAGCAGCACAGAAGGGTCAGGCTTCCGGACACCGATGTCATCGGAGGAGAAGAACCGTGAGCCTACAAGCCCCAAGAGATTGGCGGCTCTCATGCGGTGGATGAGTTCGAAACGAGATGTGTTCGATGCGACACAAAAGGGAATGGAAAGCCACTGGAGCAGTTCAACCGCGCCAGGTGTCGCCGACAGGATCCCAGAGGCGGCCAGCTGGATCTCAGCCGCGGCCGTTTCCATGAAGTTCTTCGGCAGGCTTACACCGACAAGTCTTTCCAGATGCCGTTGTTGATCGTCTCGCTCAACACCGGAGAGCGTTGCCGTTATTTCATCTGGATGCACCTGGAAACCTTCCGCGGCAAGTTTTGCCGAAATCACCTCCGATGCTACGATTTCCGTCTCCGCAAGGGTGCCGTCAAAATCGAAGATGATCAGTCGAGGCCGCGACCGATCGGACGTTTTGATCGATGGTGAAGCCATCATTTCGGATCACCGGGACGAATGACAGGCAGCTGATCAAGTCCCTCGTGACGATGGACAACGACATCCGATCCGTCCAACATGACGACATCGTATGATGGCGCAGCCGCCACAAATATGGGCTTGCCATATTGTTCCCAGTCCAGAACGATATGCTGCGCCGTGCCACGGCTGGCAGTAAACGATATGCCCGACAAACTGCCTGCTGCAGCAACATGCCGGTGACCAAAGAGCATGTGGCGGACCGATGCGTTTTTCCGAAGGATGGAAAGGAGCCGATCGGACTCCTTCATATCGCTCGTCTTAAAACAAGGCACATGCAAATCCGCCGGCGTATGGTGCATAGCAACCACGACTGGTCGGCCGGCGGCACGGAAAAGCTGGTCCTGCAGCCATTCAAACCGGCCACCGTCAAGACAACCGAAATGGCTGATGTCGTCCTTTGTGTCGAGCAAGACGACGAGCCAGTCGTGCAAGTCGACAGCCGCCTGAACGAATCCTTCCCCGCCGAATACGCCTCGAAATGCGCCGCGGTCATCGTGGTTGCCGATCGTCAAATGGACCGGGAGCCGGACCTCCGACAAGATCTCGCGCAAGAGTGCGTAAGCGGCTGGATCGCCTGTATCAGCAAGATCGCCGGTAATAAGGATGAGCTTGGCATCTGCGTGTACGCGCGAGACATGGTCCAAGGTGTCGCGCAATCTCTGCGCCGGATCGATGCCGTAAAGCGTCTTGCCAGGGGCAACAAAATGAGGATCCGTGATATGAATGATTTTCTGCATTGCTCCACACTCAGATTGGGCCCGACCCTGGGAGGAAGTGGGACAAGAGACCGCTGCTGCGTCAGGCCACTTGATTGCCGTCGTTGTGGTGACCATCTATTCCAGGCGTCTGACAGCGAACCGTGAGCAGTGAGGGGTCGACCCTCTCTGCCTGATCGAGGTGTTCGATTCCAAGCAAACAGTTGACCGACGAACGGCCAATAAATGTCGCGAGTTGTAAATGCTCGGGCCGCATAAGGGACCTCGGTCGCTATCGCTTTCGGTTGATCATGAAGTAACTCGTCCATCATCGAAACGGTGCCACGGGCCTGTGCTTCGAGCTCCGGTGAGTTCCCCCACGCAGACACGAATGCTCCTTCTTGACCCTCAATTGTAATTTGTGAGCAGCTCGGTCGAACACCGTTGAGTGTCGCTTGCGCGCGCCCGCCCCATGCCGCATCCGCCTGTCAGACTTCGCCGATATCGAATGCAAGGGAGCTTTGTTCGGATTTATGTCAAGTGGACGGAATCGCCGGGACAGTCGGTATAGGAAGACATTTTTGTGGGGTTGAGTGGATGGGAAGCTGCTGCAGTTCACCTTACGGCACCTGCTGCCACCGGGTCCGCCTCCTGCCATTTTGTATTGGGCTGGACTTCGCTCGTCATCAGCAGGACGCTAAGTTCTTCGGCTGATCGCGCGACCACCGCAGCGCCGGCTGACAGCAATCGTTGACCGTGGTCGTCGTGGCAGTGGCCGCCCGCGGTGAAACCGATCACCATCATCCCCGCGGCCACACCGGCTCGAACGCCTGCAATGCTGTCCTCGACAACGACGCAGCGCGCTGCCTTAGTGCCCATCTGGGCGGCAGCGAACAGGAAGAGGTCCGGTGCAGGCTTACCGGCCTTTACCATGGCGGAGCTGAACACGTGGGGATGGAAGTATGCCCAAAGTTCCGTCAGTTCAAGACCAAGCCGCAGCTTGTCGGGGGCGCTGCTCGATGCGACGCAGCGCGGCAATCGCAACTGATGCAGGAGTTGGTCAATGCCGCTGATCGCTTGCAGTTCCGTCTGGTAGCTTTCCTTTATCCGGGATTGCACGATGACGTCGAAGTCGCTGGGTAGAGGGCGGCCCCAGTCTTCTTCGATCATTTTCCGCATGGTGGCTGAGGAAAGGCCGGTAAACCGCAGAATCACATCAGAATACGACATGGGATAGCCAATGCGGGTAAGTTCTTCGGCATCGATTCGACTTGCCAGCGTCTCGCTATCGATCAGAACGCCGTCGCAATCGAAGATGACCAGTTCATAAGAGGCCTGTTGATTCATTGCATGCCCTCGGGAACCCAACCTTCTGCGGAGACCTCGACCACATGTCGGTCGCTAACTTCGAAGCGATGCACCAGGACCCCATCAACGCCGATTATCGCGATGTCAAAAGCGGGCGCATCCTCGACGAAGTCCGCGTCTCTCCGCGTGAAATGTGGAATGATCTGATGCGCCACGCCGCGGTTTGCACTGAAAGGGATGCCGCTCCAGGTGCCGCCAACATCGACATGCACATGGCCGTGGAAAATGTGCCGCACATTGCCGGCGCTGACAATCGCCTGCATGATCGGGCGCCAATTCTCGGTGCTCCAGGGTTCGAAATGCGGCAGGCCGATCGGCTGCAGCGGATGATGGACGAAGAGGTAGGCCCGCACATCCGACGCCTCGGCCACCCGGGCCAGCAGCCACTCGAGCCGACCATCGTCCAAGGAGCCATGACCGAAACCTTCCACCAATGTGTCGAGAAAAATGAGGCGCCCGGCAGATCCGTCGTGAACCGACTGGATAAAGCCGTTCTCATCGCGCGGCTCTCCAGGAAACGCCCGAACAAAATTCTCGCGGCTGTCGTGATTGCCGAGCAGAAGGCGGGCGGGCACGCGCAGTTCCTGCAGCACCTCGCGAAGTAGGACATAGGAAGCGAAATCTCCCTCGTCAGTGAGATCGCCAGTCACGACGCAAAGCTCGGCGTCGGCGTGATCGCGGTTGATGCGCTCAATGGTCTTGCGAAGCCGTTGGGCAGGATCGAAGCCGAAGAGCATGGCGCCTAACGGCACAAGATGGGGGTCGGTCAGATGAATGAGTTTCATGGATAATCCCGAAAAAGGGAGGGATGTCGCACAGGAGCGTGCAGCGTCTCGGACGAGGCGATCAGTTCGTTTTCGGCAGGAGTGCGCGAACCTCGGACACCATGTCTGCGAGAGCGGCTTCCGGTTCCTTGGATCCAAGCGCAATAGCCGTCATCTCGTCGCGGAGGACCTCCCCGATCTGCACGCCGTTATCACCAGGCCAGGAGAACCACGGGCGGGCGCGGGGCGTCTGAAGCACGCTGGTGTACCAGTTCGGGTGCTTATCGTAGAAGCCGGCGAGATGATCCTTGTCGAGGGCAAGCGTGTTGGTCGGCATATAACCAGTATTCGGCACGACAATGCTCTGGCCTTCAGGACTTGTGGTGAACTTGACGTAGTCCCAGGCGGCGGCGCGCTTGGCGGGATCGTCGGTAAGGATTATCGCAACCATGCCGCCCGTCGGCATCGTCGCATCTTCAGCGCCGAGCGGCTGCTTGGCTGTGCGGAGCTTGAACCGATCTCCAATTTCACCTTCGAAACCGCTCACACTGCCGGCAGAGGCGAAGAAGAAGCCGAGCTTGCCAGAGGTGAAGAGCTGCCGGGCGGCATGGGAGTCGATCGCCGGCTGAGCGCCGTCGGTGTGGAACCGCTTGAACAGCTTGACGGCAGCCTGGCCTGCAGGACCGTCAAAAGCGATGTCGCTCTCCTTGTCGTTCATCATCTGGCCGCCGAAGTTGCGTACCAGGTTCTGCGTGGCCCAGTCGTCCGAGCCGAGCTGGTAATACATGCCGGACGTTCCATTGCCGAGCGCACCGACCTTGCCGGCCAGTGCGACGAAGCTGTCCCAATCGGTCGGAACCTTGTCGGGGTCGCCGCCCGCCTGCTTCACGAGATCGGCATTGTAATAAACGACCGGCGTCGACATGGCGAAGGGAAGTCCGTACAGATGGCCCTCGATTCTTGCCAGAGACAGGATTTGTTCCGTGTAGCCCTTATCGGCCAGGTGATCGGCGGCAACGAGATCGTCGATGGGCTTTACGAGCCCGCGCGTGACGAGCGGACGGAGCACGTTAAAGCCGACATAGTGAACGTCCGGCAACTCGCCTGCCATGCTCTGACGAATCAACGTCTGGACAGCTTCGTCATAACTCGGCGCAGCAGCGCGGAAGCTGATCTTGATTTCCGGGTGGTCCGCCATGAAGCGGTCTGCAATCGGCTTGTGGATCACTTCGTGTTCGGGCCAGGCGTAATAGACATTGAGTTTCGTCTCGGCTTGCGCTGGCATGGCTGCCGCTGCGACACCGGCAGCAAGGATCATTGCAACTGTTTTCACATTGCTCTCCTGAGTTTTGAGATGGGGGTTTTTAGAGACGGAGCTAGTGTCGGCCGAGCACCAGACCTCGGATGAAGTGTTTCTGCATGAGAAGGAAAAAAGAGACCAAGGGAGCAGTTACGAGAACGCCCCCCGCCATCAGCGCACCGACATTTCCGGCGCCCTCGCCGGCCTGCCGGAAATAGGCAATGCCGAGCGAAGCCGTCATCATGTCGGGATTGGTTATCACCACCATTGGCCAATAAAGATCGTTCCAATGGGCCACGATAGAGAAGATCGAGAAGGAGACGACGGCCGGCCAAGCTGCTGGCAGCATGATCCGCCAGGCGATCGATAGCTCGCTGAAACCGTCGAGCCGCGCCGCGTCGAGCACCTCATCGGGAAAGGTCACGAAGAACTGCCGGAACAGGAAGATGGCAAACACCGAAATGATCCAGGGCAGAACCAGAGCGGCATAGCTGTCGAGCAGTCCGGATTTTGCGAGGGCTATGTAGATCGGGATGGTTGGTATCTGCACCGGCACCAGAAGGCCGAGCAGGACGCCGACAAGCAGAATAGGGCGGCCCGGGAAGGACAGCTTGGCCAGCGCATAGCCGCATGGGATGGCGATCGCGATCTGCAACACAAGAATTGCCAGACACACGACAAAGCCATTTGCCATGAACCGAAGCAGCGGAATTGCCGAGAGCGCAGTGCCGTAATTGTCGATTGCGCCGTGAAGGGTCGGCGTTGGAAGCAGGCTGCCGTCAAAGATCTCGCTCTGTGGCGTCAGCGAGGCAAGGATCATCCACAGAAACGGAAAGACCATGATGATCGCGCCGGTGACAAGCACAGCATGCGAGACAATGCGGGAAGAGGAAGATTGCCCCAGGATCATCACTGGCCTCCATTTGCTTTCCAGCGCGCCCGACGCTCGGAGACGCGCATCTGGACGAGCGACAGGAAAGTCACGAAGACAAAAAAGGAAACGGAGATCGCAGAAGCATATCCGACGCGGAAGAAGCGGAAACCTTCTTCATAAAAAGTGTAAAGAACGACGGAGGTAGATTTCATCGGCCCTCCCTGTGTGAGGACCGCGACCGTTTCGAAAACCGAAAAGGCGCGGATAATTGTCATCACGGTGACGAACACCGTAACTGGCGCCAGCATCGGCCAGGTGACCAGAAGGAAGCGCTTCAGTCCCCTGTCCGCCCCGTCGATAGTCGCAGCTTCGTAGAGCTCCTCTGGAATGGTCGAAAGGCCAGCCAGGAAAAGGATCATGTTGAAGCCAACCAACTGCCAGACGCCGATCGCCGCGAGCGCATATATGGCCGTCGCCGGGTCGGACAGGAACCTGACGGGCGATGCGCCCAGGAGCTGCAGCAGCGTGTTGGCAAAACCCAGACTTGGATGCAGGATTGCTTCCCACGCGGTCGCGAGAGCAACCAAGCTTGCAGCCACGGGCAGAAAGTAAGCGGTTCGATAGAGAACTGCGAACCGTGATCTAGCGATCAAAACGGCGACGAGCAGCCCCCACCCGATTGCCGTCGGCACGACCACAGCCACATAGAGCGCGGTGTTGCGCAGACTCTGAGCAAAGCCAGGGTCGGTCAACATGCGCGTATAATTAGCAACCCCGATGAATTGGATTCCGGCCAAGCCGAGCGACGCATTCGTGAAGGACAGAAAGAAGACAAGAATGGCGGGTCCGATGACAAGGGCAACAAGCAACAGCGTCGCCGGCACGGACAGAATTATGCCAGCTTGCGCCTGGGCCCGAGCCGGCCGGTAGCTGCCTGCAGTGTTCGGAGCTAAGGAACTGAGCGGAATGTCGTTGGCTAAGGCCATGTCAGGCTGCCCCGCTGTGATCGCCACGCTGGCGCGAGCCGTTGGAAGGAAAAAAC
>NZ_RZOI01000259.1:0-7519 GCF_004022645.1 Mesorhizobium sp. M4A.F.Ca.ET.020.02.1.1
GAGCGACCGTGCGGTGGAGAGCGCCAAGGCGGCGCTGAAGGCCAGCAACTGGGGCGGCGTCCGGCCGCGCGAGCGTACCAGGGCGCTCCAGGCCTGGGCCGACCTGATCGAGGCCGAAGCCGCAACGCTGGCCAGGATCGAAGCGCTGTGCTCCACCCGTCCCGTCGGTCAGCTCATCGCAGGCGACATCGCGGTGACCGCCGAGCAGATCCGCTTCTTTGCCGAGTTCGCGGACAAGGAAGGCAGCGAGCTCGTGCCGACCGACGACGCCAGTCTCGGCATGATCATGAGCGAGCCCTATGGCGTGGTCGGCGCGATCACCCCCTGGAATTTTCCCATCTCGATGGCCGGATGGAAGCTTGGTCCGGCGCTGGCCGCTGGAAATGCGGTCGTGCTGAAGCCTTCGGAAATGACACCCTTTTCGGTTGTCCATATGGCGCAACTCGCCGTTAGGGCGGGTCTGCCGGCAGGGCTGATAAACGTGGTGCTGGGAGACGGTCCGACGACCGGAACGGCGCTGACCGGGCATCCCGAGATCGCCAAGGTCAGCTTCACCGGCTCGACCCGCGCCGGCTCGGCCATCATGGAGAACGTCGCTCGCACCGGCGTCAAGCCGATGACCCTGGAGCTCGGCGGCAAGAGCCCGCAGATCGTTTTTGCCGACGCCAACCTCGACAAGGCGGCGACGGCGATCGCCGGCAGCGTCACCTTCAACGCTGGCCAGGCCTGCGTCGCCGGCACGCGGCTGATCGTCGAGAAGAGCGTGGCCGACAGGCTGACGACTGCGATCCTGGTGAAGATGAAGGCGGTGTGGCCCGGCCCGACCTGGGACGAGGCGACGCATTATTCGCCGATCATCTCGGAGCGGCAACGAGGGCGTGTCGACAGCATCGTGCAGGCTGCGGTCAAGGCCGGCGGCGAATGCCTGACCGGCGGCGCCGCCATGGACAGCCCCGGCTATTTCTACGAGCCGACGCTGATCGCTGATGTCGATCAGGTCAATCCCGCGATCGTCGAGGAGATCTTCGGCCCGGTGCTCACAGTGCAGACCTTCGAGACCGAGGACGAGGCGTTGGCGCTATCCTCCCATCCGACCTACGGACTCGCTTCCGGCCTTTTCACTTCCGACCTGTCGCGTACGATCCGTCTGGCGCGCAAGCTCGAAGCGGGCACGGTCTGGGTCAACCGCTACAGCCGCTCGCGCGACCACATCCTGCCGACCGGCGGCTACAAGCGCTCCGGCATCGGCAAGGACCTTGGCCGCGACACCTATCTCGCCAACCGCAGGACCAAGAGCGTCCTGGTCAGCCTGTGAAGGGATGCCGATGAAATCCTACTCGATCGCCCTGATACCCGGTGACGGCATCGGCCGCGATGTCACCGCCGCCGCCTGGACTGTGCTGGAGACTGCGGCCAAACAGGACGGCTTTGCCCTGACGGGCACCGAGTTCCCCTGGTCCTGCCGCTTCTACAAGGAAACCGGCCGCATGATGCCCGAGGACGGCATCGAGACCTTGCGCGGCTTCGACGCCATCCTTCTCGGTGCGGTCGGCTGGCCGGCGGAGGTGCCGGATTCGGTCTCGCTGCACGGCCTGCTGCTGCCGATCCGCAAGGCATTCGTGCAATACGCCAACATCCGGCCACACCGCCTGCTGCCTGGGGTCAAGGGACCGCTGCGAGCGGAGAGTTTCGACATCCTGTGTATCCGCGAGAACACCGAGGGCGAATATTCCGGCGCCGGCGGGCGCGTGCACCAGGGCACTTTGGACGAGGTTGCGGTGGAGACATCGATCTTCACCCGCGCCGGCGTCGAGCGCATCCTGCGCTTCGGCTTCGAGCAGGCGCGATCACGGCGGGGCAAGCTTGCTTCCGTCACCAAGTCCAACGCGCAGAAATACTCGATGGTGTTCTGGGACGAGGTCACCCGCAAGCTTGCGGGGGATTATCCGGACGTCGAGGTGACCAGCTATCATGTCGATGCGCTCGCGGCGCGCATGATCATGGCGCCGGAGAGCCTCGACGTGCTCGTCGCTTCCAACCTGTTCGGCGACATCCTGACCGACATCGGCGCGGCGATCCAGGGCGGGCTCGGCTATGCCGCCTCCGCCAACATCAATCCCGACCGTTCGGCGCCGTCGATGTTCGAGCCGGTCCACGGCTCGGCGCCCGACATTGCCCATCTCGGCATCGCCAACCCGATCGCCACCATCTGGTCCGGCGCCATGATGCTCGATCATCTCGGCGAAAAGGCTGCCGCCGGCCGCATGATGAAGGCGCTCGAGGCGACAACCGCGCGAGGCATTGGAACCAGCCCCGGCAAGGATCGCACACAAGCCATCACCGCTGCCGTCGTCGCGGCGCTCACCTGATTGCAAGGTCGTTTTCGATGAGAAACCTGAAAGACAAAAGCCTCTTCCGCGAAGCCGGTTTGATCGGCGGCGAATGGGTCATCGCCGACTCCGGCAAGACGGTCGATGTCATCGATCCGGCGACCCAGGCCGCGATCGGCACCGTGCCCGACATGGCCGCTCCGGAGACCCGCGCGGCCATAGACGCCGCGGCTGCTGCCTATGGGGATTGGAAGAAGAAAACCAACGCCGAGCGCGCTGCCCTCCTGGAGGCCTGGCATGGGCTGATGCTGGCGCATCTGGACGATCTTGCGCTGATCCTGACGACGGAACAGGGCAAGCCGCTGGACGAGGCCAAAGGCGAGATCCGCTACGGCGCCTCCTTCGTCAAATGGTTCGCCGAGGAAGCACGCCGCATCAACGGCCACACCATCCCCTCGCCGACGCAAGACCGCCGCATCATCGTGCTGAAGGAACCGGTCGGCGTGTGCGGCATCATCACGCCGTGGAATTTTCCCAATGCGATGATCACCCGCAAGGTCGCGCCGGCGTTGGCCGCAGGCTGCACGGTGGTCATCAAGCCGTCAGAATTCACGCCTTATTCGGCGCTGGCGCTCGGCGTGCTTGCCGAGCGGGCGGGCATTCCCGCCGGGGTCATCAACATCGTCACCGGCATGCCGGCCGAGATCGGCAACGAGATCATGGCGAACGAGACGGTGCGCAAGATCTCCTTCACCGGCTCGACGCGGGTCGGCTCGCTGCTGATGCGCGGCGCGGCCGACAGCGTGAAGCGACTCAGCCTGGAGCTCGGCGGCAATGCCCCCTTCATCGTCTTCGACGACGCCGACCTCGATCTCGCCGTTGAGGGCGCGCTGGTCTCAAAATTCCGCAATGGCGGCCAGACCTGCGTTTGCGCCAACCGCATCATCGTCCAGGCCGGTGTCTACGAGACCTTCGCCGCCAAGCTATCCGCCCGCGTCAACGCCATGATGGTCGGGCCCGGCACGCAGCCCGGCGTCGCCATCGGACCGATGATCAACATGGCGGCGGTCGAGAAGATCAACCGCCACGTCGAGGACGCGCTCGCCAAGGGCGCGACGATCATCACCGACAAGCCGGCGCTGCCTCAGGGTCCTCAATATGTCGCGCCGCTGGTGCTGAGCGGCGCCACGAAGGATATGCAGCTTGCCGGCGAGGAAACCTTCGGCCCGGTCGCGCCGCTTTTCCGCTTCGAGACGGAGGAAGAGGCAATCGCGCTGGCCAACGGCACGCCTTACGGACTTGCGTCCTACTTCTATACCGAGAATTTGAAACGCGCCTGGCGCGTCGGCGAGGCGCTGGAGTTCGGCATGGTGGGGCTCAACACCGGCTCGGTCTCGATGGAGGTGGCCCCCTTCGGCGGCGTCAAGCAGTCCGGCCTCGGACGTGAGGGCGCGCAAGCCGGCATCGAGGAATATCTCGAGATGAAGAGCTTTCATATGGGAATAGGGGAGTAGGGGAGTAAGCAGTAGGGAATGAGCGCCTGTACCCTACTCCCCTACTCCCCTACTCCCCTACTCCCCTACTGCCTCATTGTATCCGGTCGAGCGCCTTGTAGTAGAGGCCGACCATCGGCAGGAACCAGGGCTTGCCGGAATAGCCGGGAATCGAAGGCCACTCCAGTCCCTTCAGCGGATTGCGGTCTTCGCGGCCCAGCATGGCATCGGCCAGGATCATTCCTAGATGGGTGGAAAGCTGCGCGCCGTGGCCGGAATAGCCCATCGCGTACCAGACGCCGTCATGGTAACCAGCCCGCGGAAAACGGTCCTTGGTCATGTCGACCAGCCCGCCCCAGCAGTAGTCGATCTCGACCTTGGCGAGCTGGGGGAAGATTGCTGCAAGGCCAGCCTGCAAGATCTGTCCGCTCCTGGCGTCGGAGCGCTGGTCCGATGTCGCCGAGAAGCGCGCGCGGCCGCCGAAGATGAGGCGTCGGTCCGGTGAAAGCCGGAAGTAGTTGCCAATGTTCATCGAGGTCACGCATGTCCGGTTGCCGGGCATGGTCGCGGCGATCTCGGCATCGCTTAACGGCCGCGTGGCGATGATGAAGCTGCCGACGGAGATGATCCGGCGGCGGAAATAATTGAAATTCGGCGCGGTGTAGGCGCCGGTCGCCACCAGCACGTTGTCGGCGCTGATCTTGCCGCGCGAAGTGGTCAATTCATGCCTGCTACCGGCCTGCTTGCGGTCGGTCACTGCCGCGTTCTCGTGGATCACGGCACCGTGGCACGTGGCGGCCATGGCCAAGCCTGCCACATAGCGGCCCATATGCATCATGGCGCTCTTCTTCGACAGCATCGCGCCATGGAAGGGCGAACCGATCTCGGACTTGAGATCCGCCGCCGACAGCAGCTCCGTGTCCGGATCCACCTCGGCATGGACGGCCTCGAAGTTGCGGGCGATCGCTTCGAAATGCTGCGGCTTGGAGGCGAGCTTCAGCTTGCCCGCGCGGCGGAAGTTGCAGTCGATGCTTTCCTCGGCGACCAGCGCCTCGATGGTATCGACGGAGTCGTCGAGCGCTCGGTACAGCGCGATTGCGCGTTCCTTGCCGAGTTCCGCCTTGGCCGAGAGGAAGCTATGGGCGAGGCCATTGTTCAGGTGCCCGCCATTGCGCCCGGATGCGCCACAGCCCACCCGCTCCGCCTCCAGCACCGCCACCTTCGCGCCGGCCTTCGCCAGTTGGCGGGCGGCGGCGAGACCGGTGAAGCCGCCGCCGATGATGGCGGCATCGTAGTGCCCCTCGACCGGGCCTTGCGCCCCGCCGGTAAAGACGGGAGCCGTGTCGTGCCAGTAGGAGACGAACCTCATCGGCAATCCGCCCTGTTTCAGAGACCGACCACGCCTGGAAGACCCGAAATGTCTGATATCTCGACATAGCCGTAGTACGGGTTGGCCGGTTCGTGCCCGCGGTTGACCCAGACCTTGTTCTTGATGCCGAGATCATGGGCCGACATCAGGTCGTAGCGGAATGACGACGAGCAGTGAAGGATGTCTTGCGGACCGCAGCCCAGCCTGTCGAACATATATTCGAAGGCCTTGAAGCGCGGCTTGTAGGCCTGTGCCTGCTCGGCCGTGTAGACGGCATGGAATGGCGCGCCGAGCTTCTCGACATTGGACATGATCTGCGCGTTCATGGCGTTGGACAGGATGACCAGCGGAATTTCCTTGGCGACTTTCGCCAGGCCGGCCGGAACGTCGGCATGCGGCCCCCAGGTCGGCACGCGCTTATAGACCATCCTGGCGTCGTCCGGGCTGAAGGCAACGCCGTTGCGCTTGCAGGTGCGCTCGAGCGCATTGTGGATCACGTCGGCATAACGCTTCCAGTCGCCCAGGATCTCGTCCAGCCGGTACGCCGCGAAATTCTTGATGAACTCCTGCATGCGCGGCTCGTCGAGCCGGCTGCCGTAGAGGTCGCGTGCGGCTTCCGCCATCTGGAAATTGGTCAACGTGCCGTAGCAGTCGAAGGTGATGTATTTGGGCCTGAAGGAAGCCATGTCCGTCGATCTCCGGTGGAAGCACATCCGCGTTCGGATGAATTCATCATAGGACGGCAGAAGGCGGCCGACCTGACCGAAATCGGCGTCCCGAAAGCAGAAAGTTCCGTATCCGCCATCCGGTTTGGCACGCTGTAGCATCTGGTGTGGCGATTACGTCGTCGCGCGAGACGTGAAGCGCGTCCGCCGCGGCGGGCGCGCCAGCACAAGATGCGGCGCATGCCTCGCGCTACGGCGAAAGATACTGTCCAAGCCAAAGCCTTCAGACGATCTGCGGCGCGCCGATGGCCGAGACTTGATCAGCAGACGGAAGGATGCCTCATGCAGCAGGGCGAGATCGAACTCCAGGCCTTCGGGCCGGACCATATAGAGGGTGCGGTAGCGCTTTCTCGCCAGGAGAATTGGCCGCATCGCGCGCAGGACTGGCAGATGGCGCTGCAGCTCTCGAGCGGCGCTGTCGCGCTCGACGACCAGGGCCGTGTCACCGGCACCATCCTGGTAACGCCCTATGGCAATGATTGCGCCATGATCAACATGGTGATCGTCGACAGGAATGTGCGGGGCCAGGGGCTCGGGCGCCGACTCATGGATCAGGCGATCGCCCTTGCCGGCGACCGTCCGCTGCGGCTCGTCGCGACGGCCGATGGCGAGCCGCTCTATGAAAAGCTCGGCTTCGTGCGCTCCGGTGCGATCCTGCAGCATCAGGGGAAAGTGACGGAGCTTGACGCGCCCGACGGCGTTGAAGCCGCAAGCATTGGCGATCTGCCGGAAATCAAAGCGCTCGATCGCGACGCTTATGGCGCCGACCGGGAAGCCCTGATCGATGCGCTGGCCGAGCGCGGCCACTTCGCAATCATCCGCCGCAACGGCGCCATCGAGGCCTATGCCGCGATCCGTCCTTTCGGGCGCGGCGAAGTGATCGGCCCGGTCATCGCGGGAAGCGCCGAGGCCGCGAAAGACCTGATCAGCTTTTTCGCCGCGCCGCGCGGCGGCGCCTTCCTGCGCGTGGATACCGACAGCCGGACCGGTATCGATGGCTGGCTCACCGAAATCGGCCTCGTCCATGTCGGCGGCGGCGTGGCCATGGACCGTCCGCCCAAGCCGAGGTCGGAACCGGCCAGGCCAAAAGTTTACGCCCTCGCCAACCAGGCGCTCGGCTAGGAGGACAACAATGCTCGCCAATTCCCTGATTGAACTCGACCGCGCCCATCTCGTCCATCCGGTCTCCTCATACCGCGGCCATGAGGCGCTCGGCGTGCGTGTCCTGAAATCGGCCAAGGGCGCCACCGTGACCGAAGCATCCGGCCGGCAGTTGATTGACGGCTTCGCCGGCTTGTGGTGCGTCAATGCCGGCTACGGCCACGACAGCATCGTCGAGGCGGCGGCCCGGCAGATGCGCGAGCTGCCCTATGCCACCGCCTATTTCGACCTCGGCTCGGAGCCGGCCATTCGCCTCGCCTCGGAACTGGCCGAGCGCGCTCCGGGGAATCTCAATCACGTCTTCTTCACCCTCGGCGGCTCGGACGCGGTCGACAGCACCATCCGCTTCGTCCGCTACTACTGGAATGCCAGGGGCGAGCCGAAACGCGACCAGTTCATTTCCATCGAGCACGGCTATCACGGCTCATCGGTGGTCGGCGC
>NZ_RZOI01000025.1:0-20538 GCF_004022645.1 Mesorhizobium sp. M4A.F.Ca.ET.020.02.1.1
GACCACGAGAGCATGATCGGGCGTGCCCAACTCCGGGTCGGCGGCATCGACCTCCTGCCCGGCCGCTCCTGGATGCGCGTCGCAGGGGGCGCCGAGGACGTCGCCGTGAACGCCTTCAAAGGCGAAGGCCACGCGCGGGTCGCGCGCTGCGTCGGTAAGCCTGTAGCCTGCTCCACGGTCCCAGCCGTCGGCGACCATGCCGACCCCGACCAGACCTTGCGGCGGCCTGCCGAGCCGGCGCCAGAGTCCGCCGCGTTCGCCGCTGAACTGCATATGATATTCGGCCGGTTCGGCCTCGTTGTAGCGCGCGCCCGATTCCGCCCGGCGAAGCTCCATCAGCCAGGGACGGTCCTGCGCTATAGCCACGCGCCAGTAAAACCCATTGCCGCCGAGATAGATGAGGCGGCCGCCACGGTCGAGGAAAGCGACCAGGGCGCCCCATTCGCGCGTGGAAAGGTATTCCGGGTGGGTCCCGGTGATGAGGACACGACACCCGTCCAGCGCCGACACCCCCTCATCGTGAAGCAGGTCGTCGGTCACGATATCGTGGTCGATTTCGCGAGCGTGCAGGAAGGCCGTGATGCTGGTATCGGCATTATAGGACCAGTTGCTGGTGTCCGGCGCCATGTTGAGGATCGGCCGCCGGCGCGTCGTCACATAAATTGGATGACCGTCGACATGCCGATCATAGTGTGACGCCCCGAGTTCCGGCATATGCTGCAGGGTCTGCAGTTCCTCGTCGAGGACCGGCAGGGCGCTCAGCTCCGAGATTTCGTATTCCGGGCTTTCAAGCGCGATCCGGTGATTGGCATAGGCATGATAGGTGAAAGTTGAGGCGAGCAAGGCGACTGGCCTGCATGGCGCCGCGCGAGCAGGGTTCACGAAGAACGGAACGTAGGTCGTCTCTGTCGATCCTCTTGCGCGCAGCGCGTAGGAGCCGCTCTCGAAACCCGGCGGGATGACCCAACTCGCGCTGGCTTCCCATCGGGCATCCTCGAGGTCGTCGCTGTGGAAATGAACGGCGTCATAGAGAGCCTGGTCTTCCGCCGGCGAGAACGCCTGTCCCGCCCAGTTGGGACCGGGCACGCCGCGCGTCGGTGCGTTGACCAACCTTGCGTCGACCTTCGCGGTACCCCGGTTGGTGAGTTGGTCGCAGTCGAGACGATCGCGGAAGTCGAGGGCAATATCCGGACTCGACTCATCGGCGCCCCACAGCCGGAATCCCGAGACGACCCCGTCGAGTGCCGAACTGCCGTCTGTCTTTGCGCCAAGCGACAGGCTTTGGATGCCTTGCCAGCCAAGCGGCACGGGTATTGAGATCGTGCTGGCCGGCCCGGCAGACGCTGTTTCCACCGTGACGACAGCCGACTGCTCGATCGCATCCAGCACGATGCGAACGGAGTGCCACTTACCGCGCCCCATTCGCTGGCAGGCCACCCGATTTGGCCCCCCGGCGCTTTCGAGCGCCAAGCTGCCACCCGCATCGCGCCACAGACGCAAAGTGCCCGTATCCAAGATGCAGGCCAGCGCATCGCGTGTCGGCTTGACGCTGAAAGCCACGGTCACGCAACGTTGGGCGAATCCGTCCTGCATGGTCAAGGTCAGGTAGGATCCGGTCCGGATCGGCTGATTGGCTACCGGCCGCGACCCCAGCGTTGCGCCGGGAATCGGTCGCAGGTCAAGCGCTGCCGGCGCTCCGTTGATGACACGCACAATGTCTAGCGAGACGGTCTCTTCCGGCTCGCTGGACAGGAAAAAGTCGACGGTATCGCCGGGTCTGACCGACCATTGGCTGGCATAGCCCAGAAGCCGTTTCATGCTTGATGCATAGTCCCCTGGCATGAGCCCGCGTCCGGCGGCACTTGTCCAAATAATTGTCGCCAGCGGATAGCGAAGGCCGCCGTTTCGGCCTCGTGGAGCGACGCGAAGCTCTCGTCGCTGAGGAACTCCAGCGGTCGTCCCCTGCCCGACAATCCTACCAGGCGGTAGCCTGCCGGACCCTCGACGGCCGCCACCCATGGCATTGTCGTTCGCGACCGCATCACCTTCAGCAGGCGCGCCAGTTCGGGACAGTGCGGGCCGCCGGGGTTTCGCATGAATTCATCGAAAAGCTCACGCCGCGGCCGCAGATCGAGTTGCTCGACAACCGACATGCCGCTCATTGTTGGGTGGCAATGCGCGTCCACATGCGGGTCATCGCGCGGGTCACTGCATTGTCGTACATGGTGATCACGTAGAGCCGGTTCATGACCTGATCCCCCGGATAGACGGTCGGATCGTTGATCATGGCCGGATCGATCCTGTCCTTGGCCGCAAGGTTGCCGCTGGCATAACGAACGTAGTTGCTAATCTGGGCCGCGATCTCAGGGCGCATGATGAAGTTCAGGAACTGGTGCGCCTCGTCGGGGTGAGGCGCATCTGCCGGGATGGCAACGCTGTCGAACCAGATTTGCCCGCCTTCCTTGGGTAGTATGTAGGCAACGTTGATCGGCTTGGTGCCGAGGCCCTTGGCCGCTTCGAGCGCACGGTCGCGCGCCTGCAGGACGTCGCCGGACCAGCCGATCGCGACGCAGATGTCTCCCGTCGCCAGACCCTCGATATAGGCCGACGAGGTGAAGTTGCGGATATAGGGACGGACCTTGGCAACGACGTCGGCGGCCTTCTGCAGATCATCGACATTCTTCGAGTTCGGATCGAGGCCGAGATAGTTCAATGCCGCCGGCAGCACATCGTCGGGCGCGTCGAGCATCGTGACGCCGCAGCCCTGAAGCTTGGCCATGTTGGCGGGATCGAATACCAGGCTCCAACTGTCGGGAACGCTTCCGAGTGCGGCCTTGACCTTGTCGACGTTCACGCCGATGCCAGTGGTGCCCCACATCAGGTTGATGGCGTATCGGTTGCCCGGATCGTAAAGCTCCATCCGCTTCATAAGCGCGGGCCACAGGTTTTTCTCATTCGCGAGCTTCGACCTGTCCAGCGGCTGATAGACGCCAGCCAGGATCTGGCGCTGAAGGAAATAGGCCGAGGGAACGACGATATCGTAGCCGGTCCTTCCAGCCAGGAGCTTGGTCTCCAGGATCTTGTTGTCGTCATAGACGTCATAAACGACCTTGATGCCTGTCTCGGCCGTAAACTGGTCCAGAACCTTCGGATCGATGTAGTCCGACCAGTTGTAGATGTTGACCACCCTTTCCTGCGCCGCCGCGGAGAAGGTCATGGCAACGGCGATGACGAGCGAAAAGCCCCACAATCGCGGGATTAGCATCGGTATTCCCCTTTAGTTATTTTTTATCTGTCCATCCAAATAAATCATGTGCCCCGCCAGATTGTCAAGTCATGGTCCCCGCGCTGTCGCCTACTTCTGGGCCGGTCGTTACGAGGACGCCCTGCGCATGACGGACCGGCTCGGCCCTGACAATTACGATCGCTGGGTGGGGACGTTTCGAGCTGCCGCGCTTGCGGCTCTGGGCCGGACGGATGAGGCGCGGACGCTTGTCGCGTTCACCCTCCAGAAGTATCCGGACTTGAGCATAGAGGGAATAATCGCCAACCTCCCCTTCACCGAGGTACAGCGGAACCGGCTGATCGAAACGATGAGCCTCGCCGGCTTTCCACGCTGTGCCAAGTCTGAGGACCTCGCCAAACTTGAGAAGCCGGTCCGGTTGCTCGGATGCAAGTCGCCGTAGACGGCAAGCGACAGTCTGCATGATCGAAGGGGCGCATTCTGTTCGCACGAAGGCACCGTGAGGAGGTATCGCCATGATTATCCGCATTTATCGCGGCACGGTCTTTGCTGGAAAGCAGCGTCTCTGGCAGGAGCGTGTTGAGTCGCTTTCTATTCCCTGGCTGAGGAAGCAGGCGGGCCTCATCGCCTTTTACCCCGGTAAGCCACCTGCGGAGAGTGCGGGCAGGACGTTCTGCATGGTGATGGTCTGGGAGGGCCTGGAGTCGGTGAAGGCCGCTATCGAGCCAGACTGGAATAACGCGATTTATCATGGCGATGAAGCCGAGTTGATCGAGTCTGCTCAAGTCGAGCACTTCGAGCTCTTTCCGTAGGCTGCCGAGCGCAGGGCAACAATGGGGCCGGCAGCAGAATGGCGGCTTTTTGGCGTCCGAGGAACAATAACGGACGTTTCAGCCCAGGTGGCCCAAGTCCGAAATTGACCCAATGCGGTCATTCCGGCAAGCCCGCTTTGCGCATGCCTTCAGCTAGATGCTGGCGGTCTTCGATGCGAAACAGCGGCTCCTTGGCCACGTATCTGGCAGTGGAGAATTCTGGGATCCGCCGCAGCAAACCAGCAACGCGATCTCTCGCAAGATCGGGCTTGCCAGCCATTGCGTAGCTTGCGGCGAACCAAACCTCTTTCGAGAACGTCAAAGAACTTGATCGGCGCATGTTGACAATGGCGTCGTCATAGCGGCGCGCGTTGAAGTAGACGGCGGCGAGTTCGCCCCAATACCAAGAAGGGTTGAAGAATGGGTCGAGGCGCTTCGCCTCCAGCATCCCCTCAATGGCTCTCTCGGTTTCGCCGCGATAGTTATAGAACATCGCCAAGTCGGTGTGATTGACCGGATGGTTTGGATTTAGAGAAATGGCCTTGGCGAAATGCTGTTCACCCACTTCGTAGGCGCCGCGATCGACCTGTGCCCAAGCCATTACTAGTTGGCAAAGATGGTCGTTTTCATCGAGCGCGACGGCTATCCGCGCCATCTCGAACGCCTCGTCGCGCAAGCGGTTCGAACCACTCATGTCGAGAAACCACTCTCGCTCGATAGCTGACGACAACAATGCGTAGGCACGAGCGTAGCTGGGGTCGAGTTCGACGGCCCTTTCGAAGTAATGCCGTGCCTCTGCCTCAATCTCCGGCGTCCCAATTGGCAACGCATCACCGCGCAGGACACATTCATAGGCCGCCAGGCTGGCTGGGGGCTTGCGCAGGACCACCTCGGTGCGCGCGGCCGTCATTCGTCCTACAAGTGTTCCGACGATAGTGCGAACAATGCGATCCTGGACATCGAATATCTCGTCTTGCACACTGTCATAACGCTCTGCCCAGACGTGATTGCCCGTCGTGGCATCGATCAATTGGGCCGTTATCCGGATGCGCGTTCCCATACGGCGGACACTGCCTTCGACGAGGTACTGCACGCTGAGTTCGCGTCCCGCTCGCATCATGTCAACGTCGTCTCCGCGGAAGCGGGAGGACGAATTGCGCGACGCAACCTGCATCTGCCGGAAGCGTGAAAGCTCTGTGATCAGGTCCTCTGTAAGCCCGTCGCAGAGGTATTGCTGCTCGACATCGCCACTCATGTTCTGGAAGGGGAGGACGGCGATCGAAGGCTTGTCCTGCTGGACTAGTCGCCCTCGTGCGACTTCCGGTTCCGTCGATGCGGTACCGGACAGCATGTGATAGGCGCGCACTGGCCTGGCGATGTTTTTCAAGGTCTGCTCGCCCAGATCGACAAACTGTTCCTTGAGCTTTTCACGTACCTGCTCGTAGGCCGAACCCGACAAGCAGATTCCGTTCGGCTTCGCCAAGCCTTCCAGGCGGGCAGCGATGTTTATTCCGTCGCCCATCAGGTCTCCGTCACTCTCCTCGACGACATCGCCGACGTGGATGCCGATGCGGAATTCAATGCGCTCATCGAGAGGCAGTCCTGTGTTCCATTCGACCATGCCTTCCTGCATCTCAGCAGCGCAACGCACGGCCTCGACAACGCTGCGGAACTCCACGAGAGCGCCGTCTCCAGTACGCTTGACCACTCGTCCATCGTGTGCGGCGATCGTCGGATCGAGCAAGTCGTTCCGCAGAACCCGCAGCCGCGCAAGTGTCCGATCCTCATCCGCTTCTGCGAGGCGGCTATAGCCAACCACATCCGCTACCAGAATCGCTGCGATCTTCCGCATTTTGGTTCATCACCTGCCTTCGAATGAGAAAGATATCACGTCTCAGGAATTGTGCTGCAATGGAGCGGCGAGCCAAGTCGGCTTGTGGCGCAACCGCGACCTTGGAGTGGTCGCCTGCGACGTCAGCTTTCAGGAAACGGCAAAGCGGATCTATACGGCCGAGATGCGGCGCTAAGCAGACACGGCCTTATAAACGCCATTGTACTTCACAGCGCTCGAACCATTCGAAAGCACTTTACTTGATCCGGAATATGGCCGCAGATCGCGTCTGCCACATCGGAGCTGGAGATTCTCAGTCGAGTAGGAGGCAGATACGGACACGAAGGCAATTCATAGGGCAGCGAAAATCGCCGCCGAAACTATGCTATTGCCGCCGTTTTCCCTCTACTCCCACTCAATTGTTTTTATCCCAGCTAGGCCATTGATCTAGCTGGGTTTTTTCTTCGTATTGGCCTGAATTTCCAAGGCCGCCAAAAAGTTGCGATATTGATTTTAAAGAGAAAATTGTCGCAAAAATTCTTTTGAGATTTCCGCAACTATCGGTGTCAATCGGCCGATTTTCGCTCTCACGGTGTTCGGTCGCACACTGGACTCGAACGCAAAAAGTACCGTCAGCACAATCTATCACGCCCCGCTGGAGCGATCCATCCATCGCGAACCAAAAGAGCTGGCCTGCTCCATCGGGGTTCGCCTGAAACTCAACCGCTCCGAAGTCAGAAGGATCAGCGTTCTCGAGAATGAGGGGGGCATCGTCGGGACGGATGCGGTTCCATAGATCCCAGGTTGGGTCCCCACGGTACCGCGCGAGGCGATCTAAACGAGATCAGCGAGCCCGCAGCAGGCAGCAGGGATCCAATTCGGATCCCTGCTGCCTGCTGCGGCGTCGTCGGCCTCAAGGCCTCGCGCGATCGTTTCCCGGTGAACCGCGCCTGGGAGAGTGTCTCTACCGAAGGGCCGTTGACGAGAAACGTGCTCGACAGCGCCCTGCGGCTCTCTCTTCAATTGCTCGGCTTACCCGCACTGCAATGCTGCTGGATGAAGTCCGACAGGAATGTTGAAGCGTGAACGCACCTCCGATGGACAGCGATCGCCTGAGGCACTTTCGAGAATGTCCCCTCAACAACGCGGAAACCTGGATTCTCTTCGCAGAAACGTGACAGGGACTCAGTCAAGCCCGCAGCAGCATCGCACTGGGAGGACATAAGCATGTGCAGGGCGGAGGCGGGATTTTCGGTTTGGAGGAGGATCGCATTTCTAACCTGTCGCTCAAGCTGCTTTGTATACGCAGCGGTTTTGGCGGCGGCGATGCGCACCCCTTCGACGTCGACGTCCCCCACGCTGCCTAGCGGGCTGCTGTCTGACACCAGAAAGCTGGCGGTCACGGTGGTATAGGGGGCCGAGAAGGATAACATGTCGGCACGTGACGGATCGGGAGCAATGAATGCAACGTCCCACTCGTTGCCTTCGGCAGCCGCAAGAATGTCAGCGGCCGATCCGTATCGAACCAGCGACAAACAGCAGTCGAGTTCTTCCGCAAGTGTGATCGCGATCCGCGCGCTCGGTCCTGTTAGAACGCCTGTCACTGGATCGAGTTGGACAAGTGCGGCATTCGACATGTTGACCGCGGCTCTGATGACTCCCGTCGGTGCGATTTCAGTGAGGAGTTCATCGCGTTCCGGCATCGCGGGGCGCTCCTTGCGATGCAAATCGTGCCGCGAGTGCTTCCGATCCCCTCGCCAGAACAGCGACATCGACACCAACGGCAGTAAATAGTGTTCCCAGCGAGATGCACCGTGCCGCGAACTTCTCATCCGGGGTAAGAATGCCCGCAGGCTTGCCCAACGCTTTCAGGCGTTCAATCGCGCCGACAATTGCATCGACCACCTCCGGGTGGCTCGGTTGTCCCCTGTGTCCGAAACTCGCTGCAAGGTCTGCCGGTCCTACGAATACGCCATCCACTCCCTCTACCGAAGCAATCGACTCGAGGTTGCCAAGCGCTTCCCGCGTCTCAACTTGCAGCAACAGGCAAATTTCCCGTTCCGCATTTTGCGCATAGTGCGCAACTCGGCCGAAACGAGTGGCGCGTGTCAGCGCAGAAACACCACGAATTCCATCCGGAGGATATCGCACGGCCGCGACTGCGGCTTTCGCCTCTTCAGCGTTCTGAACGTAGGGGATGAGCAGTGTCTGAACGCCGATATCCAGGAAGCGCTTGATCAGAACGGGGTCGTTGATGGCCGGGCGGACGACTGGGGAAACGTCGTATGATGCGACCGCTTGCAATTGTGGCAGGACGGTCAGAACGTCACCCGGGGAATGTTCCGTATCGAACAGGAGCCAATCGAAACCTGAAGGCGCGACGATTTCCGCGGCGTAGTTTCCCGGCAGGCCACACCACAGGCCGATCTGACTTTGACCAGCAAGGAGCTTCCGCTTGAACCGATTGACGGGATGATCCAACTGGCACCTCACACGAACGACACACCGATGGAGCCAACAGGGCCATAGTCGGCCTGGATGACATCACCTTTCGCGATATCGACAGGACGCGTGAAGGAGCCGGCCAGGACTATTTGTCCCTTCTTCAGGCCACCGCCCACAGCATGAAGTTTGTTGACCAGCCACGCGATGCCGGCTGCCGGATGTCCCATGATCGCCGCCGACACGCCCGACTCCTCGATGATGCCGTTCTTGGAAAGAGTCGCTCCGACCCAACGGATATCGATGTCCATCGGGCGAATTATACGGCCGCCAACGACGAGGGCGCCGAAAGCCGCGTTGTCCGCAATTGTATCCGTGATCGCTCGAGGGACTTCGGTCCGATAGTCGATAATCTCGAGCGCCGGGACAACGAATTCGGTCGCACGCATGACGTCATAGATCCTGGTGCCGGGCCCGACGAGATCCTCACCCATAACAAAGGCCAGCTCGACCTCAAGGCGCGGCTTGATAAACAAGTCAGCCCTGATCTGCGCTCCGTCGTTGTAAAGCGCATCGTCAAGAATGCAGCCATAGTCCGGCTCCGTCATCTTCGAAGCCATCTGCATTGCGCGTGACGTCAGGCCAATCTTATGCCCGACGATCCGTGCGCCCTTGGCTACCCTCGCCTCCGCCCACAAAGCCTGAATTCGGTAGGCGTCCTCGAGCTCGAGGTTCGGGTAGGTCTCGCTGGGCTGTATGATCGGCTTGCGCTCGATTTCAGCTTTGAGCAGCGCGTCTGCCGCGGCCCGGCGTTCTTCTTCGGTGATCATATCGTTTGCTCAGCTGATTGTGATTTATTTGATCGGGGGACGCGGCAAAACGGCTTCGCCGGGCTCCATGGCATAGGTGTAGTCGAGCGAGAACCACGGACCAGGAATATCCGCTTCGGTCGGATGGGGCTCCTCATGACGAACGAAGTCGCCGGTCAACGCTGCCGTGACACCGAACTGAACATCGGAGCCGATGTTCGGGTCGCTGGGGTCGAAGACCTGGGAAATCAGCGTCTTGTATCCATACTTGAAGATCAGTGCGTGCAGGTGCGCGGGTCGGTACGGATGGCGTCCCTGAGCTTTGAGCAGGCGTCCGACCACGCCATCGACCGGGATCGGATACCCGACCATCTTGACGGTCCTGAACCAGAACCGACCTTGCTCGTCGGTCGTGAATTTGCCGCGCAAGTTCATCTCGGCCTGGTCCGGGTCCTGGTTTTCATAAAGACCGACGGGAGATGCATGCCAGACATCCACTTCAGCGCCGGCAATTGGCTTACCGTCGCGGTCAACGACCTTGGCATGCACGAATAAGGGAGTGCCCGGCGTCTCGGATCGGATGATCGACGCGCCATTTTCGACTCGCGGAGAGTTGAGGCGCCAGAATGGACCCAACAGCGACTGGGAGGTCTCGGTCTGTCCTCTGTCGCCATTGTTCAGCAGGCAGACAAGTGAAGACACGCCAAGAGAACCGGCCATCAGCACAAACTCGTTGTGGTGATCAGTATGCAGTTGCCCGATCTCGTTCAGCATGGCTGTCGCCTCCCGAAACTCGACCTCAGTCAGTCGAACCTCGCGCACGAAAGCATGAAGATGCGCGACCATCGACACGAGGATTTCTCGCAGGCGGGGGTCTTCAGTGCGATTCATCACAGCGAGGACGGCTGGCGTCAGATCGCTTTCGGTTTTGATTACCATAAGGGGCTACCTCCCGATTTGCCCGACTATCAAAATAATCGATTATCTGTCAAGGCCACCGTGGCGCATTGTCGTGACACCAAGATGCCAAAATAATCGAGACGAACACGTCTAAATTGTTGATTTAACTCTATTTAATCGAAGGAAGCGAGGTTACCTCGTGGCTTTTTTCGCAGATTTCATCGCGTCCGAAGTTGACAAGAATAATCGTTTATAATACCGATCATCGACGAATGAATCTTGGGAGCCGGGACAATGGTACCGCATGATGACGGCGCATCTGCTCCGCCGGCAGAAGATGCTCCATCGTCTTCTGGATTCCTCGACGACGGCAAAAACACGATTGGGAGCCAGCTTGCATCCCGTCTTCGTGAGGCGATCATCTCCGGCGAGCTTCAGGCCGGCAGCAAGATCAATCTCGACAAGGCGCGCAAGACGTTCAACGTAAGCCTCAGTCCGCTGCGTGAAGGGTTGGCGCGGCTGATATCGGACGGTCTAGTGGAGTTCGAGGACAATCGCGGCTACCGCGTTTCATCAATCTCCCTGGCAAATCTGGAAGAGATCACCGTCCTGCGCGAAGAGCTCGAAGTCTTTGCCCTTCGCGAGTCCATGCGGATCGGCGATGTGGAGTGGGAAGGCAACGTCATGCGCGCGCTGCATCGCCTTAACCGCACTGAGCGTGACGCGGCCCGCCCCGAGACACTCGAGCGCTGGGAAGAGTTCCACCGCGAATTCCATCTGACACTTATTTCCGGCTGCGGGAAGCCAATCCTGCTCCATTTCTGCAGCCTGCTGCTTAATCTCAACGACCGTTATCGCCGGGTGTTTCTGACCCGCACGTCGGGTGACCGCAACGTCAGCCAGGAGCACAGTGAGATCGCTCAGGGAGCCGTCGCCAGGGATCTGGACTATGCGTGCGATATGTTGCGTCAGCATATCCACCGCACGGGAACCAATCTGCGCAACCACCTTGCGACAAAGGGCACCTTGTGATGACCGTCGCGACGCCAGGGCCGGGCCTTGAACTGGGCGTAGCGCATTTTTCATCGATCGCGCTGCCGCCCAAGGAATTCGCGTTGATAGCTGCTCGGGCGGGTTTTGCCTCGATAGGGCTTCGCCTGCACCCCGCCTTTCCCGGAGCCCCCTTTTACGAGTTGCCGGTGGGCAGCCACAGTGCCCAGGAGTTCAAGACAGTTGCCGATGGCGAAGGCATCAAGGTGTTCGATATCGAGTTCTTCGTGATCGACGAGAGCTTCCTTGCGGCCTCCCACGAGGCGACCGTGGCAGCCGCTGCGAACATAGGGGCGCGCCGGCTGAGTGTTTGCGGCGATGATCGAGACGGCGGCCGTCTTGCCACAAACCTGTCTGAGTTTTGCGCCCTCGCGGCGCGATATGCCATGTCAGTCGACATCGAAAACATGGGCTGGCGGACGGTAAGGACCTTTCGCGACAGCCTAGCGATCTTGAATGCCTGTGGAGCAGAGAACGCCGGTGCCCTTGTTGACGGGATTCACTTCTTCCGAAACGGCGCCTCGATCGACGAGCTTCGCGCAAATTCAGGGAAGGTAAAGCACATCCAGCTTTGCGACGTCCGCGGGCCTGCGCCCAAAACATCGGACGCAATGATCGCCGAGGCGAGAAGCGGCAGGCTCGCTCCTGGAGAAGGCGAACTGCCATTGAAGGACCTCTGTGCGGCAACTGAACACGGCGCTGCTATCTCGGTCGAAGTGCCACTCGTCGGGCCGGTGGACCCGAAAGCACATTTAAAACATCTGCATGCCGGCGCACTGGGAATTTTGAAACCAGATCACTGATCTGGCGCCGACGCGGCCTAGGCCGGTCAGGAGGAGGAAGTCTTACATGTATACGTTTGATTTCGGTGCGGTCCTCGACCGCGCCCCGGAATTGCTATGGGGTTCGCTTGGAACGGTTGGCCTTGCGTTAGCTGGGATGCTCCTCGCACTCGTCATCGGGCTCCTGGGCGTCGTTGCAAGGAGTTCCAAGAGCGGGATCACGCGGGCTGCCGTGATCATGTTCGTCGAGGTTGTGCGCAATACGCCATTCCTGGTGCAGATCTTCTTCATATATTTTGCCCTTCCTCTCATGGGCATCCGCCTCAATCCGACCGTCACGGCGATCATTGCCCTCGGCATCAATGGTGGGGCCTACGCAATCGAGATCATCCGCGGCGGGATCGAGAGCGTTTCGCGCGGCCAGATCGAGGCAGGTTTCGCACTTGGTCTTCACAAGGCGGATGTCTTCCGGCTCATCGTGCTCAAGCCGGCGCTGCGGGCGATTTATCCCTCGCTCACAAGCCAGTTCATTATGCTGACACTGACAACGTCTGTCTGCACCTCGATCGCCGCCTACGAGCTGACCTCGGCCGCTCAGCGCATTGAGTCTGACACTTTCCGCAGCTTCGAAGTCTATTTCACGGTGACCGCTATCTACCTGGCCATCTCAAGCCTGATGATGGGCCTCTTTGCGCTCATTTCTCGCCACTACTTCAACTACCCGACGCGATAGGAAGCAGCCATGGGTCCCATCGGAGAAGATCAATTTCTCTTTTTGATGCAGGGTTTGAAATGGACCGTGCTGCTTGCGATCGTGGGCTTCATCGGTGGGGGGATATTCGGAATCCTGATCGCGCTCTTGCGCACCTCGAAGAACAAGGTCGCCCGGACGATCACCGCAGGGTATATCGGCGTCTTCCAGGGCACGCCCCTTCTGATGCAGCTCTTCGTTGTCTATTACGGCGTTGCGCTGTTGGGCATCGACGTTAACGCGTGGATCGCGGTCGCAGTCGCCTTCACGCTCCATGCCAGCGCCTTCCTGGGCGAGATCTGGCGCGGCTCCATCCAGGCTGTGCCGAAGGGCCAGACGGAAGCCGCCAACGCCCTCGGTTTGCATTATGTCTCGCGGATGAAAGACGTCATTCTGCCGCAGGCCCTGAAAATATCGATGCCGGCCACGATCGGCTTCCTTGTCCAGCTCACCAAGGGCACGTCGCTGGCAGCAATCGTTGGCTTCATTGAACTGACCCGCGCCGGTCAGATCATTTCAAACCAGACCTATCGTCCGCTGCTCGTCTTCGGGATCGTCGGCGCAATCTACTTCATCATTTGCTGGCCGCTCTCCCATGCGGGAAGTCGCCTTGAAAAACGGATGGCGAAAGCTGCCCGCTAACCGCTTCGCTGGAAGCAAAACTCGTAAGGAGGAGAATAGCATGCATAACAGTCGTAGGATTTTTCTTGGACTTGCACTGGCAACTATTGCCTTCGCAACCATTGGCACTGCCGCAGCCTCTGCGGCAACTGTAGAGGAAATCAAGGCAAAAGGCACGCTCGTGGTCGGCATCCAGGGTGACAATGCGCCATGGGGGTTCGTCAACACAAGCGGCGTGCAGGACGGCTTCGACGCTGACATCGCCAACCTTTTTGCCAAGGAATTGGGCGTGAAGGTTCAATTCCAGCCACTCGCCGTTGCCAACCGAATTCCGGCGCTTACCACCGGCAAAGTCGACATCCTGTTCGCAACGATGGCGATGACGGAAGAACGCGCGAAAGCAATTCAGTACAGCAAGCCTTACGCCGCCAACACGATTTCGCTGTATGCTGCCAAATCCGACACCGTTACGAAGCCTGAAGACGTTGCCGGATGGGAGATCGGCGTTCCGAAATCCAGTTCGCAGGACAAGGCAGTAACGAACGCCGTCGGATCCACCGCAACGGTTCGCCGCTTTGATGACGACGCCGCAACCATCCAGGCTTTGGTCTCCGGACAGGTAAAGGCGGTTGGGGGCAACCAGTTCTATGGTCAACGTCTGGATGCGGCGAGTGCCGGCACGTACGAGCGCAAGATTAACTTTTTGACGACCTACAACGGCGTCGGTACCCGTCTCGGCGAGAAGGACTGGAACGAAGCCGTCAACGCCTTCATCGACAAAATCAAGGCCAATGGTGAGCTCGCCGCCATCACGAAGAAATGGATGGCGATCGATCTGCCGCAGTTCCCGGAATCCATTCCGAACATCCCGTTCACCGTGCAGTAAAAGCCCAAATGGAGGGTTCCGTGCTCAATTCCGCAAAACATCAATCGAAGCTGATTTCCCTCGAGGATGTGCAGAAGTGGTACGGCACTTTCCATGCCTTGAAATCCATCAGTTTGTCGGTCCGCAAAGGCGAAAAGATCGTCCTCTGCGGGCCGTCAGGCTCCGGGAAATCAACGTTAATCCGCTGCATCAATGCCCTCGAGACGATCGAGGAAGGCAAGATCGTCGTCGAGGGTCACGTACTGGACGGAAGCACCAAATCCATCGACGCTGTACGTCGCGAAGTGGGAATGGTCTTCCAGAGCTTCAATCTCTTCCCCCACATAACCGTACTTCAGAACTGTACCCTCGCCCCAATGCGTGTTCGTGGCGTGAGCCACGCTGACGCAGAGCGACTGGCTCGAAAATATCTCGAGCGCGTTCGTATCCTTGACCAGGCGGACAAATATCCCGCGCAGCTATCGGGCGGACAACAACAACGCGTCGCCATCGCCCGCGCGCTCTGCATGGAGCCGAAGGTCATGCTCTTCGACGAACCGACCTCTGCCCTCGATCCCGAAATGGTGAAAGAGGTGCTCGACACCATGATCGGGCTCGCCCGTGACGGCATGACGATGATCTGTGTCACGCACGAGATGGGGTTTGCCCGTCAGGTCGCTGACCGCGTCATCTTCATGGACTCCGGAGAAATTGTCGAAGAGGCCGAACCGGAGGTCTTCTTCAAGTCTCCCGAGCACCAGCGCACGAAAACCTTCCTCGGTGAAATCCTGGCCCATCACTGACTTTCGAAAGCGATGCCAATGCACAACAAGAAATTCCTCGTGGGGCTGATCGGTGCCGACATTCAAATGTCAAAGTCCCCGGCCCTCCACGAAACGGAGGGGCGACGCCAGGGCCTCGATTACCGTTACGAGCTTCTCGACTTCTCCGAGCGAGGCCTTCCCGCCTCCGCGCTGCCGGACCTCCTGGACGAGGCAGAGCAGCGCGGTTTTGCCGGCAGCAACATTACACATCCGTGCAAGCAGACGGTGATCGCCCACCTCAGTCGCCTTTCCGAGGATGCAGAGATGCTCGGTGCGGTCAACACCGTGGTCTTTCGCAACGGCGAGAGGATCGGCCACAACACGGATTGGTACGGTTTCTACGAGAATTTCCAGCGCGGACTTCCGGACGTCGCCAAGTCGCATGCCGTGCTGCTTGGCGCCGGCGGCGCCGGTGTCGCCGTGGCCCATGCAGCAATCAAGCTCGGTATTGAGACATTGTCGATCTTTGACCAGGATTCAAAACGGGCGGAAACCTTGGCCCAGCAGTTGAACGATCGGTTCTCAAGGGATTGCGCGCGTGCCACGACGGATGTCGGCAGCGCCCTGCGCTCCGCGGACGGCCTTATCCACGCGACGCCGACGGGTATGAAGAGCCATCCTGGTTTGCCCATAGATGCGGAATGGCTTCTGCCACGGCATTGGGTGGCCGACATCGTCTATATGCCACTCGTCACAGAGCTCCTTGCTCTCGCCGAAGGAAAAGGCTGCCGGACCCTTCGGGGCGGCGGCATGACCGTCTACCAGGCAGCAGCGGCTTTCGAATTGTTCACCGGGATAGCACCGGACGCAGACCGCATGTCCCTTCACTTTACGGACCTATGCCGCCTGTGGGCTTGATGGGGAAATGCCAAATGCCGCATATCATCATCGACTATAGCCGGGGCGCAGGCGAGCATGTAGCCATGGATCGACTGACGCTGACCGTGCATCGCTGCGTTCGCGATGGCGGCCTTGTGAAACCTTCCGCCGTGCGCACGCTTGCGCGGGAGGCGACATACTCCTGCGTTGGCGATGAGCATGTCGATCATCATTTCATCCAAATCATCGTGCGGATGGCACCGGGTCGTACTGCAAAGACCAAGCAGAAGCTTCTCACTGCCGTTCTCGAGGCCGCGCGGACGATCGCCGCGCCTGCTCTCGAAGCTGGAAAGCTCGGCCTGCGCGCGGATCTCTACGAGTCGGACCCTGATTTTGCCGTTCAAGCAATCGCGTTCGTCTGACCAGGACAGCGTTGCTCAAGAAGGACACTATGCCATGAGCCTGATCTACGTTCTCAACGGACCAAACCTCAACCTGCTTGGCAAACGCCAGCCACATATCTACGGGCATGAAACGCTCGCAGACGTAGCGGCGGACTGCCGCAAGCTGGCAGCCGACCTCGGCCATGAAATCCTCTTTCATCAGAGCAACCGGGAATACGAGATCATCGATTGGATTCATGAGGCGCGCGAGGACGGTGCGGGCATCGTCATCAACCCGGCAGCCTTCACCCATACCTCGATCGCGATCCTCGACGCTCTGAACACATTCGAGGGGCCTGTGATCGAGATCCACATCTCCAATGTGCACAAGCGCGAAAGCTTCCGACACCATTCGTTCGTTTCGCACCGCGCGGACGGCGTGATCTGCGGCCTTGGTACGGAAGGATACCAGCTTGCCATCCGACGTGCGGCGACAATGATCAAGGCGGCGGGCAAGTGCTGAGGTGACCATGACCCAACGGGTCAAGCTGGCCGTCGTTGGGGCAGGCCTCATCGGCAAGCGCCATATTCAGCACGTCCTGGCCGAGCCCTCGGCGCAACTCAGCGCCGTGGTCGATCCCACGCCGGTTGGCGAGACCATTGCCAAGGAAGCCGGCGTGAAGTGGTTTCCAGGCTTCGCGGACATGATTGCCGCAGACCGACCTGATGGGATCATCGTGGCTACGCCAAACCCGGCTCACGTCCAGAACGGGTTGGAAGCCGTTGAAGCCGGCATTCCTGCACTCATCGAGAAGCCAATCGCCGATGACATTGCATCCGGGGAAAAGCTGATCGCAGCGGCTGAGGCAAAAGGTGTTCCTCTTTTGACCGGTCATCACCGCCGACACAATCCGATGATGCAGAAGGCAAAGGAAATCATCGAAAGCGGAAAGCTTGGTCGCGTTCTTGTTGTCAATGCGATGTTCTGGCTATTCAAACCCGACGACTACTTCGACATCTCGTGGCGTCGTGAGCGCGGCGCGGGGCCGGTTTTCCTCAATCTCATCCACGATGTCGACAATCTGCGCTACCTTTTCGGCGATGTGGCTGCGGTTCAGGCACGCGAGTCCAACGCGGTGCGCGGCAACGCAGTTGAGGAAACGGCTGTGATCCTGATTGAGTTCAAGAACGGAGTGTTGGGAACTGCGACAGTCTCGGACGCGGTGGTCGCACCGTGGAGCTGGGAGATGACAACCGGAGAGAATCCGGCTTACCCCAAGACCGAGCAATCCTGTTACATGATCGGAGGGACGCACGGATCGCTGGCTGTTCCGTCGCTCGAGGTCTGGCGCAATCCTGGTAAACGGAGTTGGTGGGAACCCTTTGACCAAACGCGTATCGAGGTCGACGACGAGGACCCACTTGTTCTGCAGATCAGACAATTCTGCAAGGTGATCCGCGGAGACGAACCGCCGCTTGTCAGCGGGCGTGAGGGGCTCAAAACCTTGAGGGTGGTCGATGCGGTAAAACGCTCGGCGGCAACGGGAGAACGTATCGAGTTGAACTGACGCATGAGTAATGTGACCGCCTGCTCGCCCTTCGCGTCTCCTTGCTTGCGGTGCGATGAGACGCCGGCTCAACACCGCGCTTTTGGCGGAGGAACCGTCGCCGCCTTATCCCATGTGAATGTTTGCCGCTGGCGGTCGCCGCCTGAATCGAGCCTTGGCCAGGGCGCATTGTGCGCTGCCGCCGCCGCGCCTGAACCAGCAAAGTCCGGTGACGCACGACACGCCCCGGCGGGCCTGGTCAATGTGCAGCCCTCACCGGCACATGCACCACGGCCGCACAGCGTCGTCCCCCGCTGAACGCTCGACGCATCTGTATCCTTACAAAGCTATCTCGCTTGGCGCCGATCTCAATTGCGCTCGGCGCCAAGCGAATGACCTTTACTGCAACTTCGCCTGCAGCGCATTGACATCATCCGTCGTCATCTCGCCGTCGGTCGTCACATTGCCGTCGACGATCTTCCACAAGCGGAACGGACCGGTAATGTCGCCATATTTGTCGAAAGAAACCGGACCGATGACGCCTTCGTAGCGGATCGGCTTGCCGTCCTTGATCAGGCCGAGCGCTTTGGCGAATTCGTCCTTGCCGGCATAGATCGGCGTGCCGGCCGGATCGACCGCCTTGTACATGGCGTCCTTGATCTTGGCCGGGTCGTCGGAGCCGGCGATGGCGATGGCAAGCCCGACAATGGCGCCGGCGTCGTAGGAACGATCGGCGGCCGGGTTCGATGGCTCGATGCCTGAGAATTCCTTGTAGTTCTTGTTGAAATAATCGGTCGACGCGGTCGGGCTGGTGCCGGAGGAGGTGCCGTAGGCGTCCTTGAGATAGTCGGCGCCGACGGAATCGATGAAATCGGGACTGTTCATGCCGTCGTTGAGCAGGAACTTCTGCACCCCGCCCTGCGAGATCCAGGTGCGGGCGACGGTGGCGCCGTCGACCGGCGTGCTGACGAGATAGAGCCCGTCCGGTTCGCCGGCCATCGCCGCCGTGACTTCCGACGCATAGCTCGACTGCTTCTCGTTGTAGGGCGTGTCAGAGACGATAGTGCCGCCGAGCGCCTTATAGGCGCGCGAGAACTCGGCCACCATGTTGACGCCGAAGTCGTTGTTGACATGGATGACCGAGAGCTTCTTGAAGCCCTTGTCGATGGCGTATTTGGCGGCGGCCACGCCCTGCAGCGCATCCGAGGTGATGGTGCGGAAGAAGATGCCGTTGGTCTTGCCGTCGCGGCCGAGCGCGGTCAGCGTCGGCGACGAGGAAGCGGGTGAGACCTGGACGATCTTGGCTGGCGCGGTGACCGAGGTGAGGATCGGGATCGACACCGAGGAGATAATGCCGCCGATGATCACAGGCACCTTCTTGACCTGGACGAGCTGGGTCGCGGCATCGACCGCGACATTGCCTTGGCTCTGGCTGTCGCGCGTGTCGGTCGCAAGGTCGCAGCCGCGTACCCCACCCGCGGCATTGATGTCGCGGAAGGCCATCTCGACCGACTTGGCGCCGGCCTGGCCGTATTCGCCGGCGGGGCCTGTCAACTCCATGACGAGGCCGACGGTGATCTTGCAATCGGCGGCTTGAGCCGCACCTGCCAACGTGACGAGAGCGAGCGCGGCGGTGAATTTCAGTATCGTGTTTCTCATTGTTGTTCCCCTTGAGTTACTCGATTGTGGTCTGATGTCTTGAGCCTGTTCAGCGTTCCGGCACCTGCAACCAGGTCTCATGCAGATGTCGCCATTCGACGCCGTTTGGCGCCGATGAACTGGTGGTGAAGACGGCGCTCGACTGGCGGCGGCTGCGCTTGCCGCCGCGCAGCTGCGCCTCGACATAGAGGACGACGATCGTGTCGTCGGTTTGCCAGCCGGGCCGGATGTCCTCGATCGAGATGGCAAAGCCGTCATCGAAGGTGGCGCGGCTTTGTCTGACATGGTCGACGACCACATCGCGACCGAGGATCGCGCCGCTCGGCGCGATCATGGTCAAGCCTTCGCCCATGACGGCTTCGAAGCGACCGAAGTCGACGGTGTCGGCACGCGCGGCGACGAACCAGTCGACGAAGAAGCGATGCAGATCGACGATCTCGGTGCTGGCGCGGGAAAACAGCGAGGCCTGCTGGCTCATGGCGCTCACATCCGACCCGCGTTCAAATTGTAGTGCATGATCGAGCCGTGGCGGCCATGGCGGTCGCGCTCCAGCGTGTAGACGTCACCTTCGAGGCCGGGGCTTTGCGCGATCACGGCGCCGATCGTCGCCTTGTCGTCGGGGCTCAGTTGCACGTCCATGATTGCCGCATTGGCAAGCGCATGCGCCTGGTTGCGGGCGCCGACGATGACGGCCGCGACCTGCGGCTGTTCCAGCACCCAGGCGCTGGCGATCGTGGCGATGTCGACGCCGTGGCGATCGCCGGCCGTCTTCAATGCCCGCAGCAATTGCTGGAACAGGTCCCAACCGCCAAAGTCGTCGATGATAAGCTTGTATTTGACCAGCGATCGGTTTTCGAGCGGCGTCGCCGGTTCGGCAGCGCCAAGCCATCGATCGCTGAGGAAGCCGCCAGCTACGGAACCGTAGCAGAGGAAGCCGACGCCGTTCCTGGCGGCAAGGGCCGCAAGCCTGTCCGCCGGCCGCTGGTCGAGCACCGAATATTGTAGTTGCTGACTGACCAGCGGAATGCCTGCCGCGAGGATCTCGGCGAGCCGCGGCGTGTCGAAATTGGTGGTGCCGAGGTTGCGCACCTTGCCCTCGCGGCGCAGCTCGTCGAGCCAGGCCATGGCCTCGACATAGCGAGGCTGCGCATAATCCCACCAGTGGAACTGCACGAGATCGATGCGCTCGGTCTTCAGCC
>NZ_RZOI01000260.1:0-7495 GCF_004022645.1 Mesorhizobium sp. M4A.F.Ca.ET.020.02.1.1
CCAATTGCCCCCGACAAAGCAATCCACCCGCCACATCGAATTGATGCCGAGGCCCTCGCAACTCTGTTCGAGCCTGAGTCTCAGCCTGCCTTCAATCGCCGGCTGGAACGGCTTCAACCGCGACCACGATTCGGTGGCGCCGAACTTCTCGTTGCGGCCGAAGAAGACGCCGACATGGTTCTGCGCCGGCGCGACATACATGGAAAGGACCAGTGCGAAATCCGGCAGACCGCGCTGCCAGAACCAGGGTCCGCGGCGCGCCAGCGTGGCCCTTTCCTCAGGATGCCGCTCGGCGAACAGTGTCCAGAAGTCGCGCTGGCGGAATTCCGAGGCGCGGCGGCCGCCAAAGTCGAATTCGCTCATGGTCCGATGCTCGCTGCAGCCTCCACGAGGCCGTCTTACATCACACCGCCCTGCCTGAAGGCAACTGACACACCCCGTCAGGGCACCGCAAACTACCAGCGGTATGTCATCGATGCCGTCATGTTGCGGCCCTGGCCGAGATAGCAATAGCCCTCGTTGCAAACTGTCGCGCGGGCATTGGCGATGTTGCGGACAGGCAAGGCTGCCGTGATGCCGTCATATTTTTTGTCGATGGCGCCGAAATCATAGGACGCCGAGGCATCGATATAGAACGCCGCATCGTTCTTGGCCGTGTTGGACGTGTCCGTATAGCCGAGGTCGCTCCGCCAGCTATCGCGCGCGGCAGTGCCTCCAGGCTAAAGCGAGCAAGCTACGAGGCGAGGCTCCAGACGCCTCGCCTGCGTCGGTCCGAAAGAATTGCTAAGCGAACCGGGGCCGGTCTCAGACCATACCGAGCGCGGCTTTGTAGAGGTCGAGGATGGACTCTTCCTCCTGGCGCTCCGCCTGGTCCTTCTTGCGCAGTCGGACGATGGTGCGCATCGCCTTGGTGTCGAAGCCGGTGCCCTTGGCCTCGGCGAAGACGTCCTTGATGTCGTCGGAAATCGTCTTCTTCTCTTCCTCGAGCCGCTCGATGCGCTCGATGAAGGCACGCAGCTGGCCGGCGGCAACAGTCTGGCTGGTCTCGGTAATATCGTCGGCCATTTTTCTCTCCGCGTCGTTTGGCTACCGGCGACTCGCGAAGGCCGGCCGGCAAATTGGAGCGGGTTCGATGCCCGAGCAGGCGCGGCGGGTCAAGACATTATCGGTGCGGCATGAAGGGCTGCCGTCAGCCGCCCTTCACAGCCTCGATCATTGTCAGGTGAAAGCGATCAGCAGATCCTTGGCATCGATCTGGTCGCCGGCCCTGACCAGCACTTCGGCGACCACGCCGTCGCGCTCGGCATGCAGCGCGGTCTCCATCTTCATCGCTTCGATCGAAAGCAGCACGTCGCCGGCCTTGACCGCCTGACCGGCGGCAACGGCAAGTGCCGAGACCACGCCCGGCATCGGTGCGCCGACATGCGCCTCGTTGCCCGGCTCCGCCTTGCGGCGCGCCTTGGCCGCCGACGCGCCATGCGCCCTATCCGGCACCTTGACGCGCCGCGGCTGACCGTTGAGCTCGAAGAACACGGTGACCATGCCCTTCTCGTCGACGTCGCCGATGGCAAGGCAGCGCACCACCAGCGTCTTGCCCTTCTCGATGTCGACGAAGATCTCGTCTTCCGACTTCATGCCGTAGAAGTAGGTCGGCGTCGGCAAGACGCTGACCGGCCCGTAGGTTTCCTGCGCCGCGGCGAAGTCGGTGAACACCTTCGGGTACATCAGCCAGGAGGCGAATTCATACTCGCTAAGCCTGCGCTCAAGCTTTCCCTCGATATCCTTGCGGCTGGCCTTGAGGTCGGCGGCTTTCAACAGCGAGCCTGGCCGCTCGGTGATCGGCTTGTCGCCCTTCAGCGCTTTCTTCTGCAGCGCCGGCGGCCAGCCGCCCGGCGACTGGCCAAGATCGCCGCGCAGCATCGAGACCACAGAGTCCGGGAAGGCGATATCGCGTGCCGGGTTCTCGACATCGGCGACGGTCAGATCCTGGCTCACCATCATCAGCGCCATGTCGCCAACCACCTTGGACGACGGCGTCACCTTAACGATGTCACCGAACATCAGGTTGACGTCGTGATAAGCCTGCGCCACCTCGTGCCAGCGTGTTTCGAGACCGAGCGAGCGTGCCTGCTCCTTGAGGTTGGTAAACTGGCCGCCCGGCATTTCGTGCAGATAGACTTCCGAGGCCGGCCCCTTGAGATCGCTCTCGAAGGCAGCGTACTGGTTGCGCACTGCTTCCCAGTAGAACGAGATCTTGCGGATCCATTGCGGATCGAGCCCGGGATCGCGCTCGGTGCCCTTCAGCGCCTCGACGATCGAGCCGAGGCAAGGCTGCGAGGTGTTGCCGGAGAAGGAATCCATCGCCGCGTCGACGGCATCGACGCCGGTCTCGACCGCCGCCAGCACGGTGGCCGCCGAAAGGCCGGACGTATCGTGCGTATGAAAATGGATCGGCAGGTCGGTCGCCTCGCGCAAGGCCTTGAACAGCACGCGCGCCGCACTTGGCTTCAGCAACCCGGCCATGTCCTTGACGGCGATGATGTGGGCGCCGGCGGCCTCGAGTTCCTTCGCCAGCCCGACATAGTATTTGAGGTTGTATTTGGCCCTTGCCGGATCGAGGATGTCGCCTGTGTAGCACATCGCCGCTTCGATCAGCTTGCCCTCGGCGCCGACCGCGTCCATGGCGACGCGCATGTTCTCGACCCAGTTCAGGCAGTCGAAGACGCGGAACAGGTCGACGCCACCGGCAGCCGCTTGGCGGACGAAATGCTGCACGACATTGTCGGGATAGTTGGTGTAGCCGACGCCGTTGGCGCCGCGCAAAAGCATCTGCAAGAGAAGGTTTGGTGCCGCCTCACGCACTTTGCCCAGCCGCTCCCACGGGTCTTCGGTGAGGAAGCGCATGGCGACGTCGAAGGTCGCCCCGCCCCAGCATTCCAGCGACAGTAGCTGCGGCAGCGCCCGCGCATAGGTGCCGGCAATGCCGGCGATGTCATGCGTGCGCATGCGGGTGGCGAGCAGCGACTGGTGGCCGTCGCGCATCGTCGTGTCGGTGACCAGCACCTCGTTTTGCGCGCGCATCCAGGCGGCGAATTTCTCCGGGCCGAGCGCGTCGAGCCGCTGCTTGCTGCCGCCCGGCACCTTGCCGTTGAGATAGGGCACGATGGGCGCCGCAGCATCGGCCTTGGGCATCGGCCGGCCGCGCGTTTCGGGATGGCCGTTGACGCTGACATCGGCCAGATAGTTGAGCAGCTTGGTGGCGCGATCCTGCCGCTTCACCTGCTGGAATAGCTCCGGCGTCGTGTCGATGAACTTCGTCGTATAGGAATTGTCGGCGAAGCTCTGGTGATTGATGATCGCCTCGAGGAAGGTGAGGTTGGTCGCCACGCCTCGGATGCGGAACTCGCGCAGTGCCCGGTTCATGCGCGCGATCGTCTCGGCCGGCGTCGGCGCCCACGCCGTCACCTTCTCCAAGAGCGGATCGTAGAAGCGGGTGATGACGGCGCCCGAATAGGCGGTGCCGCCGTCGAGCCGGATGCCGAAGCCGGTGGCGCCGCGATAGGCGGTGATGCGGCCATAGTCCGGGATGAAATTGTGTTCGGGATCCTCGGTAGTGATGCGGCACTGCAGCGCGTGGCCGTTGAGCCTGATGTCCTTCTGCGCCGGCACGCCCGATTCCGGCGTGCCTATGGCGAAGCCGTCGAGGATGTGGATCTGCGCTTTGACGATATCGATGCCGGTCACCATCTCGGTGACCGTGTGCTCGACCTGGATGCGCGGGTTGACCTCGATGAAGTAGAACTTGCCGGTGTCGGCGTCCTGCAGGAACTCGACCGTGCCGGCGCCGATGTAGCTGGTCTCGTTCGCGATCTTCAGCGCATAGCCGCACAGCTCCTGGCGCAGCGCTTCGCTCAGATAAGGCGCCGGCGCCCGCTCGACGACCTTCTGGTTGCGGCGCTGGATCGAGCAGTCGCGTTCGAACAGATGCACGGCGTTGCCTTGGCCGTCGCCCAGCACCTGCACCTCGACATGGCGGGCGCGCTCGATCAGCTTTTCGAGATAGACCTCGTCCTTGCCGAAGGCGGCCTTGGCCTCGCGCTTGCCTTCCATCACCTCGCGGGCGAGATCGGCTTCCGCGCGGATGGCGCGCATGCCGCGGCCGCCGCCACCCCACGAGGCCTTCAGCATCACCGGATAGCCAATCGTCTTGGCGAGTTCCTTGACCGCCTCCATGTCGTCCGGCAGCGGATCGGTGGCGGGCACCACGGGCACGCCGACCTCGATCGCCAGGTTGCGCGCCGCGACCTTGTTGCCGAGCCGGCGCATCGTCTCCGGCTTCGGGCCGATGAAGGTGATGCCTGCGGCGGCACAAGCTTCGGCGAACTCCGGGCTTTCCGACAGCAGGCCGTAGCCGGGGTGGATGGCGTCGGCGCCCGAAAGTCTGGCGACACGGATCACCTCGTCGATCGACAGATAGCTCTCGATCGGCCCCATGTCCTTGGCAAGGTGCGGCCCGCGCCCGACCTGGTAGCTTTCATCGGCCTTGAAGCGATGCAGCGAATATTTGTCCTCCTCGGCCCAGATCGCCACGGTTTTGAGGCCAAGCTCATTGGCCGCGCGAAAGACGCGGATGGCGATTTCGGACCGGTTGGCGACGAGGATCTTCGTGATGGCCAAGGACTGGGCTCCAGGGACGGAGAGGATGGGGGCTGGCGCAATGATTAGCGTGAAAATGCTGCAGCGCAAACTAAATCGCGCGACATCTAAACCGATTTAAATCGTTTGTTTGCGCCAGAGCCGCCAATCGGCGCACGAAAGGCCCGCAAAACAAAAATGCCCGGCGCTTTCGCGCCGGGCATTTCCGGATTTCAGACGTTCGTCGGCTTATTGCTCGAAGTAGGTGTACTTGCCGTCGTCACCCTTCTTCCAGGTGTACAGCACGTAGTCGGGGCGGGTGATGTCGCCCTTGGCATCATAGCCGATGTCGCCGATCGCGGTCTTCCACGGGCCGCTCTTCTTGATCTCTTCCGCGACCTTCTGCGCGTCGTCGGCGGAGCCGACCTTGGCGGCGGCGGCGGCGACGATCTGCAGAGCGGCGTAGGAGTAGAGCGTATAGGCTTCAGGCTCGAAACCGGCGGCGCGGAACTTCTCGACGAGTTCCTTGGCGTTCGGGTTCTTGCGCGGATCCGGAGCGAACGTCATCAGCGTGCCGTTGACGGCGTCGCCGGCGATGGAGGCGAGCTCGTTCGACACGATGCCGTCGCCCGACATGAACTGGGCCTTGAGGCCCTGGTCGGCGAGCTGGCGCATGATCAGGCCCGCTTCGGTGTGCAGGCCGCCATAATAGACGACCGAGACGCCGGCTTCCTTCATCTTGGCGATGAGGGCCGAGAAGTCCTTGTCGCCGACATTGATGCCTTCATAGAGGGCTTCGGTGACGCCGTTGCCGTTGAGCGCCTTCTTGGTTTCGTCGGCGAGGCCCTGGCCGTAAGGCGTCTTGTCGTGGATGACGGCGATCTTGGCGTCCTTGAAGTTCTTGGCGAGATAGTCGCCGGCGACCTTGCCCTGCTGGTCGTCGCGTCCGCAGGTGCGGAAGGTGTTCCACAGGCCGCGCTCGGTCAGCTGCGGGTTGGTGGCCGAAGGCGTGATCACCAGGATGCCGTTCTCGGCATAGACTTCCGAGGCCGGGATGGTGACGCCCGAGTTGAAGTGACCGACAACATACTTGACGCCGTCGGCGACGAACTTGTTGGCGACCGAGATGCCCTGCTTCGGATCCGACACGTCGTCGCCGATCTCGAGCTTGATCTGCTGGCCGTTGATGCCGCCCGCCGCGTTGATGTCGGCGGCGGCCTGCTCGGCGCCCTTCTGCAGCTGCGCGCCAAAGGCGGCGTTCGGGCCGGTGATCGGACCGGCGACGCCGATCAGGATGTCAGCCCACGCGCTACCGCTGAACGCGACGAGCGCGGTCAGAGCCACGGCGGACAAGAGTGACTTTTTCATATAAACGCTCCCATTTACGGAGTGGGCGTGGATGATACTTTCATGCGATGCCCACCCTTATCGCAGAAAGCATAGTTTGCCGATTTTCAGGCACTTGTCACGCCGTTTCATCCCCGAGACGACGTTAATCATGAACGTCAGCCTTTCGGCTTCCAGCTCAATAGCGAGGCTCTTTCGTAGAGCCAATTATACTGCGTCACCATCTGGTTGGTACGCGTGTATTGATAGCCGACGAAGCCCAGTATCATCAGCACGATGGTGTCGACGATATAGTAATGCAGCGAGAACATCGTGCCGTCGAACAGTGCGTGATGGATGAACCTGATGCCGATGCCCAGTCCGAGCATGTAGAGGAAGAGCTGGAAGAAGCTGCGCCATGTCTGCGCGCTGGCCTTGCCGGTCATCCAGGCGGCCCAGCCGCCGAGCAGGCAGGTGACGAAGAAGAACTGGAAGATCGAGGGTTCCTCGTAGAGAATGCCCTGCATGATGAAGTCTCCCTAGCATGATCCCGAAAAGTTGCAGACTTTTCGGGCAAAGGTCATGCGACAATCAAACAACTTGGAGCGGAATACCGGACGCACACATTCCGCTCCAAACTCAGTGGTGGCCGCCTTCGAGATAGGCGGCGCGCACTTCCGGATTGGCGAGCAGTTCCTTGCCGGAGCCGCTCATCGTCACATTGCCGTTCACCATGACATAGCCACGATTGGCGAGCTTCAGCGCGCCGAATGCGTTCTGCTCGACCAGAAACACGGTCAAACCTTGGGTGCGGTTCAGCTCGCGGATGGCGTCGAAGATCTGCTTGACGATCAGCGGCGCGAGGCCGAGCGATGGCTCGTCGAGCAGAAGCAGCTTCGGGCGCGCCATCAGCGCACGTCCGATCGACAGCATCTGCTGTTCGCCGCCCGACAGCGTGCCGCCACGCTGGGCGATGCGCTCCTTGAGGCGCGGGAACAGCGTGAACACCTTCTCGACGTCCTCGTCATAATATTTGAGGTTGTCGAGGCTGGCGCCCATCTGCAGGTTTTCCATCACTGTCATGCGCGGGAAGATGCGGCGTCCTTCCGGCGACTGGGCGATGCGCATGCGGGCGATTTCGTGCGTCGGCAACTGTGTGATGTCGGTACCGGCAAAAGTGATAGTGCCCGCGCGAGCGCGTGGAGCACCGAAAATGGTCATCATCAGCGTCGACTTGCCGGCGCCGTTGGCGCCGATAAGCGCCACCACCTCGCCCTCGTTGACCTGCACGTTGACACCGTTCAGCGCCCGGATGTTGCCGTAGTAGGTCTCGACGCCCTTGATGTCGAGCAGCGTTGTGCCGGCCATTATTTACGCCCTCCGCGCGGCTTGGCTGTCGGGGATTTTCCGGTCGGCTTGGCCGTGGCCCGCGCCGACGGCTTTCTTGGCTGGGCGTTGGCCTTTGCATCGACCTGTTCTGCCTTGGAGGCGCCCTTCGAGACCGTGACGCGCTCGCCCTCGCTGTGGCCGATCG
>NZ_RZOI01000261.1:0-7493 GCF_004022645.1 Mesorhizobium sp. M4A.F.Ca.ET.020.02.1.1
CCGGCGCCCACGACGACGATCACACGGCCGGCTCGGACTGGCGGGCGCGCTTCTCCGAAGAAGTGATGCGCTCGACAGTAACGCTGGAGGCGACGATGCCGCTCGCCCGGCTGACGCTCGGCGACCTCGCCAGCCTCGAAGTCGGGCAGATCATCGAATTCGAAGAGACGGCGCAATCGCATGCGCGGCTCAGCGCGCGCGACAAGACGCTGTTCGTCTGCGAGTTCGGCAAGCTCGGCCAGAATTACACCGTCCGCGTCCGGCATCCCTACGATGCCGGACAGGATTTCATCGACGGGCTGATGCCGGGCTGACGCCGGGTGGCCTGACCTTTTTGGAGACGACGCATGGCAAAGACGAAGGTGGAAGCCGAACCCGATCAGCCGGACGAGCAGCTCGATCGCGCCATCGAGGAGCTGCGCGGCGTCCTCAAGGAAGAGGAGAAGCGCCCGGACGTTGCCTACAGGGCGGCTTCCGGCGGCGCCAATTCCAGCATCATCATGGCCATTCCGGTCGACGTGCAGATCATCCTCGGCAGCACCGAGATGCCGGTGTCCGAGCTGATGGCGCTGCAGAAGGGTTCGACCGTGGCGCTCAACCGGCGTATCGGCGAGCCTGTCGACGTGGTGGTCAACGGCCGCAAGATCGCCCGCGGCGAGATCACCGTGCTCGAAAGCGACCCGTCGCGCTTCGGCATCAGGCTGACCGAAATCATCGCCGCCACCAAGAGCGCGTAGGCTTGGCCGGCGTGCACCGCCATCGACCGCAGGGACAGACAGCATGACGACGCTGACCACGCTGACGCGCCCGCAAAAGGCAGCCGCCATTCTGGTGGCGATGGGCAAGCCCTCAGCCAGCCGGCTCCTGAAATTCTTCAAGCAGGAAGAACTGAAGGCACTGATCGAAGGGGCGCGCCTGCTGCGCACGATCCCGCAGAGCGACCTCGAGCGCATCGTCGCCGAATTCGAAGCCGAATTCACCGAGGGCGCGGGCCTGCTCGATTCCGCCGACCGGATGGACACCATCCTCAACGAATCGCTGTCGCCGGAGGAAATGAGCGCCATCATGGGCGACAAGAGGTTCGAGGTGGCACCCGAGGGCCCGCCGCCGATCTGGCCCGACCTCGAGAAGCTGGAGCCCGGCCGCCTCGGCGCCTTCCTGTCCGGCGAGCACCCCCAGACATCGGCCATGGTGCTGTCGAAGCTTTCCTCGCAGATAACGGCCAACGTGCTGTTGACGATGGAGAAGCCCGTCCGCAGCGAGATCATCAAACGCATGGTCACATTGGCCACGGTTCCGGATGCGGCCGCAAAGATCGTCGAAAGCCAATTGCGCAGCAGCCTGCTGTCGCAAACCGCGACGAAGGATATCTCGGCCGGACAGGCGCGTGTCGCCAGCGTGCTCAACGAAATGGACAAGCCTCAGCTCGAAGAGGTCATGCACGATCTGGAGGAGGCCGGCACGCCGGATCTCGACGGCGTCAGGTCGCGGCTGTTCGCCTTCGACGATTTGCCGCTGCTCGCCCAGAAGGCACGGGTGCTGCTGTTCGACGGGCTGTCGACCGAACTGGTCACGCTGGCGCTGCGCGGCGCGCCGCCGGCACTCACCGAATCGGTGTTGTCGGCGATCGGCGCAAGGTCGCGGCGCATGATCGAATCCGAACTCGGGCAGGGGTCCGAAGGCATCGCGCTGGCCGACATCATGGCGGCTCGCAAGACAATCGCGGTGGCGACGATCCGCCTGTCGCGTGAAGGGGCGTTCGAACTCCCTTCCTCGTCGCAGAGCGAAGCGGCCTGATGGCGGCTCGGTTAGCACGCCATGGCTGAATCGGTCGACAAGGACACCAAAACCGAGGAAGCGACAGAAAAGAAGATCCGCGACACCGTCGAACAGGGCAAGCTGCCCCATTCGCGCGAAGCGGCGATCTTCACCTCCTTCGTCGCAATATTGGTGTTCACCGTCTTCTACGCCAAGGACGCCATCATCGATCTCGGCATGTTCTTGTCGATGTTCCTGGAGAAGCCCGAAGCCTGGCCGATGGATACCGAGACCGACGTCATCGCGCTCTACAAGACAGTCATCTTCGAGATCGGCCGCGCCGTCGTCAGCCTGCTCGTGCTTTTGGTGGTGGCCGGCGTCGGCGCCTCGGTGTTCCAGAATATGCCGCAGTTCGTCGGCGAGCGGGTCAGGCCGCAGCTGTCGCGCATCTCGATCGCCAAGGGCTGGAGCCGCATGTTCGGCGTGCAGGGCCTTGTCGAGTTCCTGAAGTCGCTGGGCAAGCTCGGCTTTGCCGTCGTCGTGCTCGGCTTCACGTTGTCGGAGGACCACCGCAGACTGCTTGCCGGCATGATCACCAACCCGGTCGCCTTCGGTCTCGTCATCAGGAGCATCGCCGTCGACATATTGGTGGCGATCGTTTTCGTCATGGGGCTGATCGCGGTGGCCGACTTTGTCTGGTCGCGCTTCCACTGGCGGCGCGACCTGCGCATGAGCAAGCAGGAAATCAAGGACGAGATGAAGCAGTCCGAAGGTGATCCGATCGTCAAGTCGCGGCTGAGGTCGCTGGCGCGTGATCGTGCGCGGCGGCGCATGATGACAGCGGTGCCGCGCGCCACGCTGATCATCGCCAATCCGACGCACTATTCCATCGCGCTGAAATACGTCCGCGAGGAGGATTCCGCGCCCATGGTGCTGGCCAAGGGCCAGGATCTTGTGGCGCTCAAGATCCGCGAGATCGCCAGGGAGCACAACATCCCGATCTTTGAGGATGTGGCGCTCGCGCGCTCCATGTACAAGCAAGTTTCGGTTGATAGCGTAATCCCGTCGCAATTTTACCAGGCCGTCGCCGAGCTGGTGCGGATCGTCTATTCGAAAAAGGCTGAGCGCAGACTGACCTCATGAACCGGCAAGCTTACGCAAAATCCCGCGAGATCATCGTCGCCAACGCCATCGAGGAGGTGATCACCGAACTCAGGCTGATCGACGTCGCCGACTATATCGCCTTCATCCGGCTCGAGCATTTCGCCTGCCTGTCGGATCTGGTGGATTCGGCGGCCGAACTGTTCTTCATGCCGGGCACGCTCAGGCTCGGTCACGGCGGCGAAGCCCATGTCGACTGGAGCGGCAGTCCGCGCATCGTGCTCGACCTCGAGCTCAGGCCACCCGGCGTGACCGTCTATTTCCAGCTGACGTTGAGCGGAGACAAGGACCATGTCGTGGTCAACTACGTGTCGTTCGAAAAGCCCGGCGAGAATCCCGAGCACAACACCGCGCTCCTGGAAGCAGTGATCGAACAGGCGCGCATCCGCAGGACCGAGACGATCGCTTACTGAAATCTGCCTTGAGGGAAGCAAAGCGCGGCGGTGATGGACCGCGCGCGGTTTGGCATGCCGTGGCCCTCGCGGTCGCGCAGGTTCGGCCGGTCCGTGCTCGGAGCCTTCGCGGGACGATCTATTCGATGAGGCCGAGCCGCAGCGCCTTGGCCACCGCCTGGTTGCGGTTGACGGCGTTGAGCTTCTGCGTCGACTGGGTCAGGTACTGGTTGGCGGTGTGCACCGACAATTTCAGCAGCTTGGCGATCTCCTCGCTGGTGTTGCCGTTGGCGGTCAGCTTCAGACATTCGAGCTCGCGCTTGGAGATCGAGCGCATCCGGCTGGTGTCGGTCGGACGGATGCGGGCAACCGCGGCAAACAGCGAGAAGCAGCGGGCGTGGATCTCGTAGAGCGCCTCCTGCGGCAGGGCGATGTCCGGCCCGAGGAAGATGACCAGCCCGCACTGGCCGCGGTCGGCATGGACGGGAAAGGCGATGCCGTTGGTGCCGGGCGCGAGCGGCGCCGTCCTCTCGGACCAGGCAAGATCCTGGAAGACCTGCTGCGAGCTGGCGATGCCGTCGTCCACCCACCAGCGCGGCGCCGTCGAGATGCGGGTGTGGCGCACCATCTCCTCGCCATTGGCGCCGGAGATGAATTTGGTGGCCACGGAGGTGCCGGGGTAGTCCGAATCGAAGCTTGGCACGAGGCGGGCCCGTTCCAGCGAAGGGCTGACGAAGAACAGGCCGAAAGCCCCGGCGTTGATGTCGACGGCGATCCAGCGGCAGCGGCGCACGGCGTCCGGAATGGTGACGGCGTGGTGCGTTTCGGAGCCGAGCGAGAAGGCGCCGAACGGGCTGCGCTGCTCGTTGAAAAGGGCCTCGGCTGCCTCCTTGACCTGTGCCTGTTTCAAATGATGCCGCTCCTGATCGCCGTCGCGATGGCCATCGCGCGGTTGCTGGCCGCGAATTTCTGGATCGCGTGGGTGATGTAGCTGTTGACTGTGTTCGACGAGACGCCGAGGATCAACGCGACCTCGTCGGTGGTCTTGCCCTCCGACACCCAGAACAGGCATTCGCGCTCGCGGTCGGACAGCGGGTCCTGCATGGCGGCGGCGGCGATCAGCTGCGGGATGTCGGACAGCGCATAGCAGCACTTCAGCTGGGCTTTCATCAGTGCCGGCTGGTCGATCTTGCCGACCTCGGCGGCCGAAAACAGCGCGAACAGGCGCTGGCGACCGACATTCAGCCGCAGCGAGTAGATCTCGGCGTGGCCGAGCACATCGAGCAGGCGGGCCTCCTCGCCGCTCAGCAGCGCGCCGGCATCGGGCGCTTGGGCAGCCACCAGCGGCCTCGGGCGGTTGCCGGGCGACGCGGTCAGCGGCCCTTGGGCGAGGCCGGCTATCAGCCGTTTGCCGATGAGCTCGATGGCGTCGAATATCCAGTTGGAGGACACGATGCGGGCATCGCTGCGATCCTGGTCGTGGATGATGGCGACGAGCATGTAGCTGTCGGCGCCGATCTCGGCGGCAAGCTGCATGAAAAAGCTGGTGAGGTCGCCGCGAGACGCCAGGCGCGATGGTTCGGATTGGAGAAGCGCGGCGGGACTGCTCATTTTATGCTTTGGCCGGAATCGATCCATGTGCCCGGTGCTGGTGTCGCCAGCGGCCGAACCCGAAATACGCGTCACTGTCACGAAGACACACTCAAGGCGCGGTCAGCGCCCAACCAGGTCGGAATCCCTACAGGGAACGCGAAGCCGTCCGCGTCTGGTGCCGGCCGAGTGCCGGAACTTGAGACTTTGGGTGGTCGCCGCGCCCCCCGAGGACCGGCTGATTCGGGTCTAATCTACCCGTAGATGAATCCGACATCAAACGCGATTTGACAAAATCGAATCCGGTGGACTCGGATCGCGACTCAGGGGCCGTTTCGCGCTGCTTTCAACCGGTCTCTTCGATGGAAAAACGGGGGCAGGTGCCGGGCCGCCATATCGGGGCGCGGCCGATTCGGCTAGGATTCGCATGGCGGCAATGGATGGGCCTCCGTTGCCGGTGGTCTTGCGGGGGAAACGATGAGCGATTCATTCCAGGAAGTGACGTCCGTCTCGTGGTTCGGACGGATCAAGCGCGCGGTCGGCGGGGTGGTCTTCGGCCTGATCCTGATCGTGCTGATGGTGATCGGTCTGTTCTGGAACGAAGGCCGCGCGGTGCAGACGGCGCGCTCGCTGGCGGAAGGCGCCGGCACCGTCGTCTCGGCCGGCGTCGACAAGATCGACGCCGGCAATGACGGCAGGCTGGTGCATGTGACTGGACCGGTGACGGCCGACAGCGGTCTTGCCGATCCGGATTTCGGCATTCAGGCCGAGGGGCTGCGCCTGTCGCGCAGCGTCGAGATGTACCAGTGGAAGGAAGACTCCAAGTCGGAGACGACGAAGAAGCTGGGTGGCGGCGAGGAGACGGTGACGACCTACAGCTATTCGAAGGTGTGGGACGACAGCCAGATCAACTCATCCGACTTCAAGAAGCCCGACGGCCACCAGAACCCGCCGATGGCGATCCACAGCAGGAGCTTCCAGATTGCGGAGGGCAAACTCGGCGCCTTCACGCTCGACAGGCCGGTGCTCGACCGCATCGGGGGCGACAAGGAATTTTCGCTCTCGTCCAGCCAGTCGGCCGCGATCGAGGCTGCCTATACCGGTGCAAAGCCGATCAACATCGTCGACGGCAGGATCTATCTCGGCGCCGATACGACGTCGCCGGCGCTGGGCGACTATCGCATCGGTTACGAGCTGGCGCCGCTCGGCACGTCAGCATCGTCGCGCGCCAGGCCGGCGACCGGTTCGAGTCCTACCAGACGGCGGCCGGCGATGCGTTGCTGATGGTGGATACGGGCGACGTGCCCGCCGACAGGATGTTCGCCGAAGCGGTCAGCGCGAACACGCTGATAACCTGGCTGCTGCGCGCCGGCGGCCTGATCCTGCTGACGATAGGCTTTGCCCTGCTGCTCGGCCCGATCGGGGTGATCTTCGACGTCATACCCTTCCTCGGCAGCCTGGCCCGGCTGGGCACCGGCATCATCGCCTTCGTCCTGGCGATCCTGGTCGGGACGACGACGATCGCCGTCGCCTGGTTCTGGTATCGGCCGGTGCTGGCGGCCGCCATCCTGGCCGCGGGCGTTATTGCTGCGGCGGCGGTGTACATGCTTGGGCGTTCCCGCAAACCGGCCGTGCCGGCCGCCGCGCCGAGCCCCGGCGCTGCCGCATAGCGTAGAGTTTCCAAGGGGCGGCTGCTGCCGCCCCCTTGGGCTCCTACCTGTCCTCGAAGCCGGTCAGCACGCCGACGGCGTTGATGCCGATCTCTTCCACCGCGTAGCCGCCTTCCATGACGAACAGCGTCGGCAGGCCGAGCCTGGCGATGCGGCGACCGATCTTGGGATAGTCGGCGCTCTTCAGCTTGAACTGGCTGATTGGGTCCTTCTCGAACGTGTCGACGCCGAGCGACACCACGACGACATCGGGGACGTAGGCGGCAAGCTTGGAGCAGGCATCCTCCAGGGAGGCGTTCCAGCCGTCCCAGTCGGTGCCGAACGGCATCGGGTAGTTGAGGTTGAAGCCTTCGCCTTCGCCGATGCCGTGCTCGTCGGCATGGCCGAGGAAGAACGGATACTCGGTCATCGGATCGCCGTGCAGGTTGATCACCTGGACGTCGCCGCGGCCGTAGAAGATCTCCTGCGTGCCGTTGCCGTGATGGTAGTCGACATCGAGGATCGAGACGCGCCTAGCGCCCTGGTCGAGGAACCACTGCGCGGCAACGGCGGCGTTGTTGATGAAGCAATAGCCGCCCATGAAGGCGGCACCCGCATGATGGCCGGGCGGGCGGCAGAGCGCGAAGGCGGCCGGTTCGCCGGCCTTGACCAGTTCAGCCGCCGTCAGCGCCACTTCATAGGACGACTTGATCGCCGCCCAGGTGCCTTCGACGAAGGTGGCGCCGGCGTCGAAGGAATAATAGCCGAGCAGGCCGTCGATGCGCCGCGGCGGCACGTCGCCGCGCAAACCGCGCGTCGGCCAGGTGAACGCCATGGCCGAGCCCTTGTGCCCCTCAGCCGTCCATCGCGGCCAGACGGTCGGCAGGAAGTCGATGTAGTCGGCACTGTGCACGCGCCTGGCGGCGGCGAGATCATGCTCGAC
>NZ_RZOI01000262.1:0-7454 GCF_004022645.1 Mesorhizobium sp. M4A.F.Ca.ET.020.02.1.1
GCCTAATCTGTACCCCAACTCGTTTTCAAAGGTATGAGGTGGAGAACTAACACCTCTTTCCCTCGCAGCCGCCCGCTCTGTCGTCTGCGCCGCCGCTACCGCCCCACGGTCGCGGCCCTCGCCATTGTGGCAGTTCCACAGGCGAGCAGATTGGCTCGATCGCTTCGGCGATCGGGCCTTTTCTTTTTAACCTCTAATATTCGAAAGCCAATCAATGACCACCAAAAACAGGGTGGGCGTAGACGAAGTCGTTGACGCCTTCACCGAACACCTGAATCTGCCGAGGAAATTCGTCCGCCAAGTCATCGCGGCCGAGAAGGCGCAAGATCGCATCGCCTCGGCCCGCCCGGTTTCCCCGCCCATGACTCCGCGCGCAATCGCCAGGATTGCCCTGGCGCTTACGTCGCCGACAGTCGGTCGCGCCGTCGAAACGGAGAAGGCGCTTGGCAGCCTCAATTTCCGAGAGGGCGAAGGCCAACTCACCCCGGAAGACGAGTTGACCGACCTGATCGAGTCCAGCGTCGGTTGGCGCTATCGGGGCGACTTCGACATTCGGGACGGATCACTCATCGTTGCCCACGACGACGCTGTCGTGTGGGTCGGCAAGAGCCGCTTTGCCAAGAAGGACGTCAAAGCGGGCGGCCTGAGCAAATTCACCAAAATCAAATTCGCAGCGCTGGCCGCCATCGCGCGCGAGCTACTGCCTGCCGAACGCGGAGTCGCTTAATGGCCAAGGTCAATCCCGAAAAAGACGTCCCTTCGCCGGAAGATCTGTCCGCCAATCTGCGCGACATGGAGGCCAGGCTGGAGAAGCTGGGGGCCGAGCGCGTCAGCGTGGATGAAGAGCAGCGCGCTATCGCTCGAGAAGATGCGGCTGCAAAGCGTGAGACCGACAAGAAAGAGCAGATCGACGCCCTGATCCGCGGCTCGAGCTACGTGCCGCCTGCCGCAACGCGCGACAAGATGGCTGCTCTCGCTCAGCGCCGAATTCTGCTGGATGCCGCTATTGAAGAGCTATCGCGACAGATCAGCCAGGAGCGTATCGAAGCCAGCAAACTGGTGGTGAACGAATTCCAAGCTGAACAGCAGGCGCTTGCAGCCGAGTTTTTCCGGCACCTCGCCAAGGCAATCGCGGTCCACTCCCGTTTCGGTCACATGAAGCAGCGGCTAGAGCGCGCTGGAGTGAACACGGCTGGCTTGCGGGATTTCGGCGATGACCTGCTTGGAACCCCCAACAGCCGCAGCGACCATGCCGCATATCATCTGCGCTATGGCCTGCGCTTCGGCCACTTGAAGTCTGCGGACGCGCCTGAGGGCTACCTATAATGAGCGCGACTGAAACAGCACGAGCCGCCGACGAGGAGCGTGACATCAAAGTGCCGGGCAAGCTCGCGGACGCGAAGACGGGCGAGAAGATTGTGTCGGCACTGAAGAAGTGGGCGGAACGCAATGGCCGAGCGGATTGACGTAAGATTCGCAGCCGCCGACATCAACTCGCAAACCGGGATCTTCTCCGGCTACGGCGCCGTCTTCGGTAACCTCGACAGCCATAAAGACATCATCATGAATGGCGCCTTCAAGGCGTCCCTTGCCGCGTGGCGCGCCAAAGGCCGGCTGCCTCGAATGCTGCTCATGCATGGCAGCTCCGGCAACCCGTTTACCGGCGATGATTTGCCTATTGGCGTCTGGACCGCGATGCGGGAAGACGCCAAGGGCCTGTATGTTGAGGGCCAGCTCCTCGCGCTGAACACCGATTACGGCAGGCGGATCCTATCCCTGATGCAGGGCGGCGCGCTTGACGGCCTGTCGATCGGCTATGTTGTCAAACGTTCGTCGGCAGGCAGTGGCACAGCAAAGCGGTTTCTGGAGGCGATAGACCTTCGAGAAGTCAGCATCGTTGATGAGCCGTCCAATGACCTGGCGCGGGTTGCCACGATCAAGGACTCCTTGGTCGCGGTGGACTTGGAGGGCGCCTATGCGAAGATGCAGAAGGCGTTGCGAGCGATGGCGGTCACGCCAGCCAATGATAACGGACTGGATGGTTTGGCGGGTCGTATCCGGGCGCTTGCTAGGCGGTAAGCTGCCCCTTCCGATCTTCGGCACTTGCTGCCGCGCCCTACCCCGTGGGCCCTCACGCAGAGTTTTTTCCTGAATCTTTGATTATTTGGAGGCGGCCAAGTCTGGCCGACAAGCAGACATGGCAAGTGGCGGCTTCAGGGCAAATGCTGGGCGGCCGAAAAGCGCCAAGGCGCCAAAGGCTAAGCCCATAAAAGTCCCCAAAGACATCAAGAAGGCGGCCAGAGAGTCGGGAATGTCTCCTCTCGATTACATGCTCACCGTCATGAACGATGACGATGCCGACAAGGAGCGTCGCGACCGCATGGCTATAGCCGCCGCGCCCTACGTGCACGTCAGGCCATCAGACGCGGCTAGCGGCAAGAAGGAACAGCAACAGGACGCTGCGGAAAAGGCATCTGCCTCTGGCAGATACGCGACGCCGCCGCCGCCAACTGGTGAATAATGGAATGGTCAACGGCTTGCCTCGATTGGGAAGAGCGCATTGTAACTCGCAAGTCGCTAATTCCAGCGCCTCTATTCGCAGATTGCCCACACGCACAACTAAAATTCCGATTCTTGATTAATTTTGAAGTGGTAAATTTGCGATTGCGTAGCAAAGACGGCTGCATATGCTAAATCCTTGAAGATCACATTCAAGGATCTCAGCTTTGGATGCTTTGCTTGCGGAAACCGATATCGAGGAGGCGCTTTCTGCCGCCTATGCTCACGCCATCGCGGCGTGTGCCGGATATGTCGTGGCGACAAAAAACTTCGACCGGGACGGCGTCGATCTGACCATTGAAGCGGGCGACACATTCCGCCCGAAAATTGATGTTCAACTCAAGGCGACCATAAATCTGGAGCCGGCAGGCGAAAATTTCCGATATGCCCTGAGACAGCGCAACTACGATCTGCTGCGAATCGAGACCCAAACACCTCGTATCCTCGTGGTCCTGAAATTGCCGCAAAACAAGGGTGATTGGTTAACCCTTACCCCTGAGAATTTGATTCTGCGAAATTGCGCGTATTGGACGTCGTTGGTGGGCTCGCCGGCAACGGACAACGAGTCGTCTACCACCATCGACATCCCTATCAAGAACTCGTTCGATACTAAGAGCTTGAAGGAATTGATGGAAAAATCACGGACAGGGAGCCTACGATGATCAGGTCACTTGTCGACGATCGAGAGGCCCTTTCCGCGGTCACTCCACAGGCATTGGTAGCCTATGTCAGGGCACAAGGATGGGTGAAATCCGAGAAATTCGGAAGACACAGCGACGTCTTCGTGAAGGATCATTCTCCAGAGCTGATCGTGCCGGCCACCGCCAAACTCGGCGACTACCCAGATGTGGTTTCCGAGATCGTACGCAAGATGGCAGCGCTGGAGGGCAGATCCGAACTCCAAGTCTTCCGCGATTTGTCGGGTGCCGATCGCGACGTTATCCGCGTTAGGGCGCCCGAAGCCGACGACGACGGCTCCGTGAGAATCGAAGCTGGCGTAGAGATATTCGCAAACGCCCGCGATCTGCTACTATCAGCAGCCTGCGCAGCAAATGATCCGCGCCCAGCCTATAGAGCAGGCGGAAATAAGGTGGCTGCAGGATACATGGATAGGGTGAGGCTTGGCCAAACGGAGCAAGGGAGCTTCGTTGTGACCCTTTTGGCTCCCGTTCCTCCCTCGCTTGAGCCGCCGAAGCAGACTGAACTCTGGCCGATTGCCTATGAGGAGCCCTTCGACCGCCGCGTCACCAGAATGCTCGCGGACGGCTTAGACGCGGCCCGCGATGCGGCGGAACAAGCTATCAGAAGCGAAAGCCTTGATCCCTTCCAGCAAGCCATACAGAGTGGGGTCAACGCGAACCTGTGCGAAGCGTTGTCGGCGTTGATCAGCAAAGGCGATGGCTTGGAAGTCTCCGTAACGTGGGCCAGAACTCGCCCGACGCCGGAAATCAGACGGAAGGTCGCGTTCACGCGCGGCGACGGGGAAGTATTCCAAGAAGCCGCTCGCATACTTCGCTCACAAGAGCCGCGAGCGGGCGAGGTGCTTGCCGGCTATATAACGGCCTCGGCCAGGAAGCCATCTCAGAAAGAAGGGCAGGTTACCATCAATACGTTTATCGATGGAAAGCCGGTCTCGGTAAAAACCATCCTGCCCCCGGAAGAATTCTCTCGCGCGCTTGTCGCACATGACACTAAGGACATCATTGAGATAACTGGGGACTTGCGGAGAGAGAACCACAGATGGTGGCTTGATAGGCCGCACAGCCTGCAAGTAATTTCTAGCCCCGCAGACGAGGTAGATAATTTTTAGGCCAACTTCGCCCACCACCATAACAGCACGAAACAGCGAATGGAGCGCGCACCGCCCGCCCCCATCATCTGATCTTTGGGGCTTTTCGGCCTGTTACCGGCGCCCAAAGCAAATTTTCGCATCCGCAAAATTAGGAATTTGAAATGGGGGGGTGGCGGTTCTAACAATCCGGGTGCTGCGTGGCATCAATTAGATGCTGCTACCTGATGGTCGACGTGTATCCGGGGTCAACGTGCGAGCTGCGGTCTAGCGTGTACGCAACGACAAACAGCGCTCCAACTATTAGAAATGGAGCGATCAGGATCGCCGCGCATGTCGGATTTATCTTTCTCATTGGGACATCGTGCGCCGCTCAATTTAATCAAATCCAAAGAAACACGGTTAACCGTGCCGGGTGCAAGCGCACCGGCATCAAGTAAAAATTCCCGACGTCATATTGCGCGATTGGATGGCTCGCCGGAGCCCTAAAGTCCCTTCAAAGGAAAATCAATGACCACCACCCAACGCGCCTTGGCGCGAACGCCTAGCCGTGCGCGCCTGGCAACCGTAGCCGGTCGCGCGTCAAACTATGGCGTCTTGTGCGGGCGCTACATCATCGAGCCAGGCGCCTTCCAATCGCTGACAAACGACCCGATGCCCAAGATGCTAATGAGCCACGAAGGGCCGGAAATAGGCGAATGGCTGAGCGTCTCTGAGGACGAGCAAGGCCTCTACGTCGCGGGAAGGCTGTGGGACAACCAGCCTGCACGGGAGGCTATCAGTCTCTACCTTGGAGGCGATCTGATAGGGCTATCTCTGGGGCCGAAAAAGAGATGCCGATGGAAGACCATGCGCTGCGGCATCCTACTGATCTCTCATATCGAGGCGATCGATGAAATTTCGCTTGCGAGGGTGCCGGGTGACCCCGCTGCACTGATCACTCAATTCCTCATCGGAGCAGGACAATAAATGGGCTACTCGATAAAGCGCCCAACGATTCATTTCGGCGACACAACCCCTGCACCGGTTGTTCCCGTTGTTCCCGAAGTCCAGACCACGCTGCCGACGTCGGCTTACGGCCAGACTATCCCGGTTGTGTACGGCAAGTGCCGCCTGCCGGCCGCCTATATCTGGTGCGCGCCTATCCTGACCGTAACGTCGACCCACATCGAGTTTTGGGACACGGTTACGACGACCACATCGAAGTTGACGGCCAGGCTGCGCTTTGCGCGCCCGCTGGTGCCGGATTCAACGTGGACGATGCGCAAGCTCTATGCCAACGGCAAGCTCGTCTATGACGGCAGCGTTGGCTATCGCCAGAAGGGGTTGAAGTTCACCGCCTATGATGGTCGCGGCGATCAGCCGCGCGACCCGGCGATGGTCAAGGAGGAGGGCGCGGACTTTGTTTCTGCGCACCGCGGCTATCTCGATATCGTGGTGGTGGACTTCGACATCGTTGGTTACGGCGCGCCGCCTGTCTTTGAGGCTGAGTGGATCCAAGACGGCGCGACGACGCATGATTACGACACGTTCACGACCTTTGCCGGCACCCCCAATGCCCGCGATCTGATTCCGGTTTGGGATCAACAGAAGCTTTACGGCTTCGACGACACGGACATTTTCCTGTATTCGATCGGCGCGGCGAAACAATATTTCACCTTCGATCGCGAACCGGACGTCTATAATTACTATCGGGTCTTTCGATACAGCCGAACCCTGGACCGGCTTTTCTATTTTGCGAGTTTCACCGGCACCAGCGATTGGGACGCGGTGCTCTGCGACGGAAGCACTGGCGCCGTCGTTGCAACGTCGGGGGACTCGGCGACAAGCAGCTCGCTCGTCGATGGTTGCCTCGTCGATGTCAGCAGCTCAACCGCGCTCGTCGTCGGCTTCGGCCTCAATGAGCAACTGTTTTGCTATCGCCTGACTGCCGACACGGTAACCCGCGCCTACCAGTCGACGGCAAGCTGGAACGGATATTCAGACATTCAATGCATCACGCCCGGCCCGGTGAGCGGCGATGCGGTGTTCTACCTCTGCGCGGATAACGACCTGGTCAAGGCGACGTTCTCGAGCCAGGGGACGCTCAAGAGCACGGCGGTACTGGCGACCTTTGCCGACGCGCTTCGCTATGCCGTTTACGACGACGGCGACCTGGTGGTGTGGACCGATGCCGGAACCGTTTCCCGTGTCGACGGCACGACCGGCGCTATCGAATTCACCAAGTCAGTGCCATATCAAATCGAGGCAATCGGCTCGCGCGATCTAGGCCCGCCTGATCTGCAGCGATTTGTTGACGAACTGTATTTCCTGCCAGTCGGCGGCACGACATCATATTTCACAGACCTCGACCTCGGCACGACGCGAAGCATCGCCGGGGCGAGTTCCACGGCGTCGTACTATTTCGATGGCCAGACGGATCAAATCATCTCGGAGACGGCCGGCGGCATTCCGCGGCGCCTGCGCATTACCTCCGATGACGGCACGCAGCGCCAACTAGAGGACTTCCTCGTCGCCCTCATGGAAGCCGGTGGCTTTTCGTCCGACGAAGTCGAAGTCATCAACGTGGACGACGTTATCGATGGCGCTGTGATCGACGTCACCAACGGCGTGCGGGACATCGCCAAGTCAATCTGCGAACCGTACTCGATCGCCATCTTTGAGCGCGCCGGCAAGATCATTTTCAAGCGCGCATTCACCGATGGCGCCTTTGCCATTGATGCAACGCTGGCGCCTTTCGGCGACATCGTGGACGCGTGACGGTCTGCAAGCATCTATGCAAACACCCCCCGACACGCGCACCGCTGCCAGCATCGAGCGCACCATGCGCGCTGATTTCAAAAGGAATTTCAAAATATGCTTATGTTGAATAGGTTTACCGGCTTCGGCGTACGTCGCGCATCTGGCGGCGGCGGCGGAACCGATCCGCATTTTGCCAACGTCGTCCTGCTGCTCGGCTTCGAAGGCTCTGACGGCTCGACCAGCACTACCGACGAGAGTCCATCAGCGCATTCCTTCACATTCAACGGAAATTCGCAGCTCGACACCGCTCAGGCCGCTTTCGGGGTGTCTTCCTGCCTGTTCGACGGCACGGGGGATTATCTAT
>NZ_RZOI01000263.1:0-7433 GCF_004022645.1 Mesorhizobium sp. M4A.F.Ca.ET.020.02.1.1
GGTTGAGCATCGCCACCCGCTGGTCGGCCGCAATATCGCCGCGTTCGGCGAGGTGGCGCAGGATCCGGTCGAGCGAGACGCCGACCTGGCCCATTTCGTCGGGCAGGCCGAACAGCGCCCGGTACTGGCGGTTCCAGCAGATGAGGCGGAAATCCCGGTCGAAGACGGTGATGCCTTGCTCCATCTGGTCGAGCGCGATCTGCAGCAGGTCGCGATTGTGCTGCAGCGCCTCGGTGGCGTCGTCGAGCAGGCGGAAGGCGTCCCTGGAACCGCGATCGTTGCGGCGGAACAGCAGCGACAGGATCAGCCGCGCCGAGGACGAGCCGACGGCGCTCGCCAAAAGCTGTTCCGAGAAGCGGGTGACATCCATGTTGGCCTGCTCATTGCCATGCAGCGTCACACCATTGCTCTTCTCGAACGACTGGAAGGAGCGCTCCGTGCGCTCCACGCCGAGATAGCGGGAAATCGTGTCCTTGAGGTCGTTGACGGTGACGGCGGTGCGGAAGCGGCGCAGGCTGGGCATCGGGCCGGCTTCGCGCGGCACGAAGATCGCCGCCTGGATGCGCTCCAGCGGCACCGACGCGCGGGAGAGCGAGCCGAGCACAAAGAACAGTGCGTTGATCGACAGGCTCCACAGCACGCCATGGTTCAGCGGCTCGGCGACGGTGCCGAACAGCGCCTGCGGCCGAAGCGCCTCGAAACCGAACAGGCCGTGGACGATGATGTCGGCGTCGGGACCCACCAGCGAAGGCAGGAGCAGCGTGTAAGCCCACACCAGAATGCCGGCGACCATACCGAGCGCGGCCCCCCTGCCGTTGGCGCCGCGCCAGATCAGCCCGCCGATCAGCGCCGGCGCAAACTGCGCGATGGCCGCGAACGACATCAGGCCGATCGAGGACAGCCGCGCGCTGTTGGTGCTCTCGCGATAATAGAGGAAGGCGATGAACAGCATGATGAAGATCGCCCCGCGCCGCACATTGAGGATCAGCGTCGACCAGTCCTCGTTTTCCGAGCTAGAGGTTCTGACCAGGCGGCGCACGAACAGCGGGATGACGAGGTCGTTGGAGATCATGATCGACAGCGCCACGCTTTCGACGATGACCATCGCAGTCGCCGCCGACAGGCCGCCGATGAAGGCGGCCATGGCCAGCAGATCATGGCCGCTGAACAGGGGCAGCGACAAGACGTAGAGGTCGCTGCTGGTCCTGTCGCCGACCAGCGCCAGGCCGGCGAAGGCGATCGGCAGGACGAACAGGTTGATCGCCACCAGATAGAGCGGGAACACCCAGGTCGCGGTGCGCAGTTCCGCCTCGCTGCGATTCTCGACGATGGTGACGTAGAACTGGCGCGGCAGCATCAGAATTGCAAATCCGCTGAGGCAGGTCAGCACCAGCCAGGTGGCGAGCGACGTGCCGTAGCCCATGGCCTGCCGCGCCTGCGCGTTGTTGGCCAGCTTGTCGAACATGTCGCCCGGACCGCCGAAGATCAGGAACGTCACCATCAGGCCGATGGCGAGGAAGGCGGCGAGCTTGACCACGGTTTCCACCGCCACCGCCAGCACCAGCCCATCCTGGTGCTCCGTGGCGTCGGCATGGCGGGTGCCGAACAGCACCGCGAACAGCGCGAGCAGCATCGCCACCACCAGTGAGATGTCGCTGACGAACGGGTCGAAGGAGGGCGGCGAGCCGGTGTAGTGCTCGACCATCAGGCTGACCGAGCCGGAGATCGCCTTCAGCTGCAGCGCAATATAGGGCACCGCGCCGATGGTCGCGATCAGCGTGGCGATCGCCGAGACGGCGAAGCTCTTGCCGTAGCGCGCGCCGAGGAAGTCGGCGACCGATGTGATCTTCTCGGTCTTGGCCAGCCTGACGATGCGGTTGAGCAGCGGAAAGCCGAACACGAACACCAGCACCGGTCCGGCATAGATGCCGAGGAATTCCAGGCCGCGCTCCGAGGAGAGGCCGACCGAGCCGAAGAAGGTCCAGGAGGTGCAGTAGATGGCGAGGCTGAGCGCATAGATGAAAGGTCGCGCCCGGCCTGGCGTGGACGCGGAGCGCCGGTCGCCAAGGCTGGCGATGGCGAACAGCAGCGTCACATAGGCGATCGCGATGATGACGATGAACCAGCCTTGCACGGTTCGAACTTCCTCCCTGGCCGGTCTCCCGCCGGCCGATGCCCGACGCAACCACAGCTTTGGGGGCGAGTCCATCACGGCTTTCGGCGCATAGGCGGAGGGCAGTGGCCGCCCCTGACCGGCAGAAAGCGGCGCCTTGGCCCCATTTTCCCGTTTTGCAACCGGGGGTTTTTGTTATGGTGGGCGTGGGCTAGCGCCGAGCGGAAGCTGGGGACGGCAACATGGCCACGGCAAGGAGGGTCGAATGCTGAAAGAATTCCAGGAATTCATTTCCAAGGGCAATGTCATGGACCTGGCCGTCGGCGTCATCATCGGCGCCGCCTTCGGCAAGATCGTTACTTCGCTGGTCGACGACGTCATCATGCCGATCGTCGGTGCGATCTTCGGCGGGCTGGACTTCAACAACTACTTCTTTGGACTGTCCTCGAACGTTCATTCGGCGGCGTTGGTCGACGCCAAGAAAGAGGGCGCCGTTTTTGCTTATGGCAGCTTCATCACCGCGGTGCTGAACTTCCTCATCCTTGCCTTCATCATCTTCCTGATGGTCAAGGCCGTGAACGGCATGCGCAAGCGGCTCGAGCGCGAGAAGCCTGCAGCACCAGCTGCTCCGCCGCCGGCCGATATCGCACTGCTTACCGAAATTCGCGATCTGCTGGCCAGGAAATAGCGCGAAGCGGATTTCTGGACCAAAACCCCGGTCGCTCGCGGCCGGGGTTTTCTGTTTTCGGCCGTCGTAAAAGGCGCTAGCAGTCGCGAAACGGAACGGATTTTTGCATGACGCTCATTCAGACCTTGCGCGCCGAGGCGCGCGCCGCGCCCGAAAGCGGCATCGTGGCCGTGATCAACCACGGCCGGCTGCGCGACGGCATGATCCCGCTCTGGGCCGGCGAGGGTGACCTGCCGACGCCTTCCTTCATCAGCGATGCCGCCGCCCGCGGGCTGGCCGCCGGCGCGACCTTCTACACCTGGCAGAAGGGCATTCCGGAGCTCCGGCAGGCGCTTGCCCGCTACTATGGACGGCATTTCACCAAGAGCTTCGCCGAGGAGGAATTCATCGTCACCGCGTCGGGCATGCATGCCATCCAGCTTGCGATCGACGCACTCGCCGGCCAGGGCGACGAGGTGATCTATCTGTCGCCGGCCTGGCCGAATTTCGCCGCCGCGGCAGGGGTTGCGGGCGCCGTTCCGGTTGCGGTCACACTCGATCCGTCCGGCAATGGCTGGTCCTGCGACGTCGACAAGATCGCGGCCGCGATCACGCCGCGCACCAAGGCGCTGTTCGTCAACACGCCGTCCAACCCGACCGGCTGGACCGCTGACAGGGAGACGCTGCAGGCGATCCTCGATCTTGCCCGCCAAAGCGGCGTCTGGATCATTGCCGACGAGATCTACTCGCATTTCCACTATGGAAGCGGCCGCGCGCCGTCCTTCCTCGATGTGTCGACGGCGGAAGACCGTATCCTGTTCGTCAACAGCTTCTCCAAGAACTGGGCGATGACGGGCTGGCGCGTCGGCTGGATCAGGACCCACCCCGCCTTGCAGCAGGTGTTCGAGAACCTGATCCAGTATTCGACCTCGGGTGTCGCCCAGTTCATGCAGCGCGGCGCCGTCGCCGCCCTCGACGAGGGGGATGCCTTCATCGTCGAACAGGTCGAGCGTGCGCACGCCGCGCGCGACCTGGTCTGCGGCATTCTGGGCGCGACCGGCAAGGCACGCTTCACCGTGCCGCAGGGCGCCTTCTACCTGTTCTTCACGGTCGACGGCATCACCGATTCCCGCACCGCCGCCTTCGACATCGTCGACCATGCCAATGTCGGCCTGGCGCCAGGCACCGCATTCGGACCCGGCGGCGAGACCTTCCTCAGGCTATGCTTCCACCGCCGCCTCGACCAGCTCGAGGAGGCGGCGCACCGCCTGGCGAAATGGATGACAACGATTTGAGCAAGGCTGGATTGTGCGTCAGGCAAGTTCTTGCCTGAACGGCTTACTTTCAAGGGCGGTGCCCCCCCTCATCCGCCTGCCGGCACCTTTGTAACTTGTCCCTTGCCGACTCTGCTATTGCAGCAGGTGCGGTGGCGGACGAGAGACCGGAGCATCTTTGGGCCTTGAAGCCCGTGGGAGAGCGAGGGTCTTCGTCCGCCGTTCCATCGACCCCGAACAGTCGCCTGGGCCGCAAGCGAAGCCCGATTAGGCAAGGATGGGATAGGATGGAAATCGTTGTTGGCATCGACGTTTCGAAGGATCGGCTGGATGTGCATGTTTTGCCGTCCGGTGAAGCGTTTTCGGTTGGTAACGACCATGCCGGGGTGGAGGAGCTGGCTCGACGTCTTGCAGCCTTTTCTCCGACGGCAATCGGATTGGAGGCTACGGGAGGCTACGAGCAACTGGCGGTCGCCACTTTGGCGAGCGCCGGCCTTTCGGTTGTCGTGGTCAATCCAGCGCAGATCCGGGCCTATGCCAATGCGCTCGGCAAGCGGGCCAAGACCGATCCGATCGACGCTGCCGTCATCGCAGCCTTCATAGCTGCGACCAAGCCGGAACTGCGGCCGCTGCGCGATGCCGAGACCAGGACGTTGGCCGATCTCGTCACGCGCCGGCGCCAGATCGTGCAGATGATCGTGGCCGAAGAGAACCGCGCCCGCACGGTCAACGCAAGACAGGCGCAAAAGAGCATCAAGCGCCTGCTCGCCGCGCTCAGGCGTGAGTTGGAAAGCCTCGATGCCGACCTGGACGATCATATCCGCAAGTCGCCGCTCTGGCGGGTCCGGGAAAAACTGCTGTCCTCCGTGCCAGGCATCGGTCCCACCGTTGCCCGCACCATGATCGCCGAGATGCCGGAGTTGGGCAGCCTCGACCGGCGCCAGATCGCAGCGCTTGCAGGTCTCGCACCATGGACGAGGCAGTCCGGCACATGGCGTGGCAAGAGCTTCATCGGCGGCGGCAGGAGCCGCGTGCGCGCCGTCCTCTTCATGGCTGCCCTCGTCGCCATACGCCACAATCCGGTCCTCAAGGCCTTTCGCGACCGCCTCGTCGAGGTTGGCAAGCCGAAGATCGTCGCCGTCGTGGCCGTCATGCGAAAGCTGCTGACCATTCTCAACGCCATCATCCGCGACCAAAAACCATGGCAAACAGCTTGACAGCCAAGACAGTCGCTCTCCCCGTGAACGGGGAGAAGGGCGCTGTGTCCCCCGTTTCGCCAATCATCAACGTCGCAAGAAGGGCGCCAACGTCGCGGCCAGCCCCTTCTCCCCGTCACTATACGGGGAGAAGGTGCCGGCAGGCGGATGAGGGGCGGCGCCGGCGGTCAGCTATGAATCATCCGACATCGAAACAATCGCCGCGCGAGCCAAGGCCTCTGCAAGTTGCCGAAACTCTGGTTCACCCGCCCCGCCTCATGCTAACTCACCCCGCATGGCACAGAAGAAAGGATACGAGGTCGATTCGTGGCTGGCGCGGCCGGACCCGGCCATGTCCATCGTCCTGCTCTACGGACCCGATCGCGGGCTGGTCGCCGAGCGCGCCAGGGCTTTTGCCGGCAAGACCGGCCTGCCGCTCGACGATCCGTTCTCGGTCGTCAGGCTGGACGGCGCGGAAGTCGACCGCGACCAGGGCCGCCTGCTCGACGAGGCGCGCACCGTGCCGATGTTTTCCGACCGGCGGCTGCTCTGGGTGCGCAACGCCAGCGGCCAGAAAGCGCTGGCCGACGACGTCAAGGCGCTGACATCGGAGCCCGCGCGGGACGCGATCATCCTCATCGAGGCCGGCGACCTGAAGAAGGGCACCGGCCTGCGCGCCATCGTCGAGGCCGCCGGCAACGCCATCGCCCTGCCCTGCTATGCCGATGAGGCGAGGGACATCGACACCGTCATCGACGACGAACTGCGCAAGGCCGGCATGTCGATGACGCTGGAGGCGCGCCAGGCGCTGCGTCGCAATCTCGGCGGCGACCGGCTGGCGTCGCGCGGCGAGATCGAGAAGCTGGTGCTCTACGTCCACGGCCAGAAGGAGATCGGCGTCGACGACGTCAGGGCGACGTCCGGCGACGTGTCAGGCGCCTCTTTCGACGATGCCGTCGATGCGCTGCTGGACGGGAAGATCGCCGATTTCGACACCGCTTTCACGCGACACTGCCAGGGCGGCGGCCAGCCCTTCCTGGTGCTGTCGGCGGCGATGCGGCAATTGCAGGCGATCCAGGCGATGCGCGGCCAGATGGAGGGCGGCGGCCGCAACGCCGCCTCGGTCGTCGCTGGCGCCCGGCCGCCGGTTTTCTTCTCGCGGCGCAAGCTGGTGGAGAAGGCGCTGGAGCGCTGGAGCGTCGAGGCGCTTGGCCGGGCGCTCAACCGGCTGCAGACCGCGGTGCTGCAGACACGCCGGAGGCCGGACCTGTCCGAAGCCCTGGCGCGCCAGGCGCTGCTCGGCATCGCGGTGGAGAGCGCGAGGCTTGGGCAGCGGTAGCTGCCTTCCATTGTCAATTCATGATCATCCCGTCCGCCGCCTGGAAGGTTGGCAGCGCCTGCGGAAACACCAGCACCGCCGCGCCGTAAAGCAGCAAGGCGACCCCCGATACCTTTGCAATCCGCTCTCCTGCCGGAAGGGTCTTTTCCGCAAAGACCAGCAGTGTCACCACGGCCATTGCCGCAATGCTCATGATCCCGAGCGGAAAAAGAGCGAGAAACAGGAGCCAGCAGCAGCCCAGGCAAAACAACCCGTGCCTTACGCCCATATGTACCGCGCCCCAAGGACCATCGCGCCATGAGGTCAGTATGAAGCCGATTGGCGTGCGGCACTTGGCCAGGCACAGATCTTTCAGTGGGGAAAGTTGGTACGCGCCCGCAACCATCAACAGCGCGCCGCCGATGCGCGCGGCCATCGCCGTGGACAATCCCACACGCCCGGCAAGCATCTCCGCGCCCGCCGCGCCGGCAAAGGCGAGAACGCCCATCACCCCCCAGACCAGCATGTACCCGGCCACGAAGATCCAGGTCGAGACAAAGGCATCGCCGCGCCCCTGTTTGCCGGTCTGCACACGGTGAAACGTCAGGATCATCGGCGCGGCCGTCGGGAACATCATGGCGATCATCATGATCGTCCACACTGCAAGAAACAGCGGCGCCTGCATGCCCATGGTCGGTGAGTAGATTTCCATCGGCATGTCGGTGTCCATGCCGATCCGCTGCCAGATCAGCAAGGACCAGGCTGCCGTGGCGACAACGATCAACAGCGCGAGAATGATGTTTCGCTGCAGCGTCAGCGGGTCCGGTCCGACCATGCTCCAGGCCTATTGCTGGCCGGACCAGGT